>NZ_JBEZBN010000007.1:0-158719 GCF_040647115.1 Streptomyces sp. NPDC044571 | reverse complement strand
ATACGGACCTCGGAGGCGGAGAGCTTCCTGCCCTCGGCGGCGGGAACGGCGGACGCCTTCGAGTCGTCCTTCACGGCCTCGGAACCGTAGCCGCAGGCGGTGAGCAGCAGGGGAAGCGCTGCTGTGACGGCGATGGTGCGCAGGGTGGTGAGCGGTCTTGCGGCAAACACGGGGTGGCCTTTCACGGGATGGTGTTCAGGGAGGAACGGAGCGGGGCGACGCGAAGCCAATCGGCACACACGGCACACACGGCACCCGCTCGCGGCCTTCGGCGGCGGGACCGCGATCTGGCCGAGGAACGGAGAGGTGTAGGACGCCCGCGCTCGACGGCACGCGGTCGGTGAGGTCGGCCCAAGGGCCCGCTCGGCCGACGGAAAGCGGACCGGGACAGCGCTCAGTGGCGCACTACGCGGAGCCGGGCCCGGCGAAGGGTGTCAGCCGAGCTGACAGATGGCGCTGGACGTACGGACCAGGTCGATGTGGCGGCGGGAGGTCAGAGGCAGTATCCGGCCTGCGTGGTGCGGTGTTCGCACGGCCACCTCCCCGATTCCTAGTTTTCCCACCTGGTTGGTAGGCATCTTGGCAGAGGCGGACACTCGCCCCAAAGGACTGACCGCATGCTGGACGAGGATGTCTTGCTATGTAAGATCCCAGATGGGGGCAGGGATCAGGGATTGCTCCAGGCCCCGGGGGTATCCGCCAGTGCCGATACGGCAGAGGGCAGGCGGGAAGAAGCGACGTCGGCGAGTGATACGCCGTCGAGGATCTCGCGCACGTTGGCGCGCAGTGCGATCCACAGGGGGAGGAGCGACTCGGCGGGGCCGGTGTAGGACAGGTCCGGTGGGCGGACCCCGCGTACCGAGACGAGCGGGCCGTCCACGACGCGGATGACATCCGCGATGCTGATGGACTGGGCGGGCTTGGCCAGCCGGTAGCCGCCGTTGCCGCCGCGCTGGCTGAGCACGAGGCCGCCTCGGCGCATGTCGTTCAGGATGCCCTCAAGGAACTTGTGCGGGATGTCCTGAGCCTCGGCAATGGCTTCGGCCTTCACCGGCCCGCCATCCTGTGACGCGGCGAGCTGCAGCGCGGCACGTACCGCATAGTCCGCCCTGGCTGAGATCCGCATGGGGCCATTATCCGGCATGGATTCGGCCGGCGTCGGTCGTGGTGGCCGCAGGCTGCCGGGTGGGTGGCCGCGCCCGGCGGCCGAGGGGCTCAGGTCGCGGATCCGCGACCTGAGCGGTGCCCCGGGGGTCAGTGGAAGGTCGCCGCCACCGTGCGGTGGGAGCCGTTGAGGTAGTGCTCACCGATGGAGCGCAGGCGGTGCGCGGCCGGGCGGTGGGCTGTCAGGACCCGGGCGTTGCGCCAGAACCGGTCCAGGCCGGGGGCGTCGGCGAGTTCCAGCACCCGGGCGGTGATGTGCAGGGTGGCCTTCGACATCACGGCCTCGGCCGTGGCGACCAGGGCGGCGACGCCCGCGGGTACCTCGGCATCGAGCTGCGCACCCGTGGTGAGGGCCTGCGCCATCACCTCCGTCGCCCGGTCGACCACGGCGGTGGCCGTCTGGGCGGCGGAGGCGAGTTCCCCGTACGTCAGGAAGAGGTCCGGGTCCTCCCCGGGCAGCCGGTGTGCGCGGCCACCCCTGCTGAGATCGCGGGCTTCGGTGAGGGCGCCCTCGGCGATGCCGAGGCCGACGTGGCACAGGGCGAGTCGGAGCGCCGGCTCCGCGAGCGCGGTGAAGGGAGCCGTCGACTCCTCGTCCTGCGGCCGGCGGCCCAGGACCTGCACCGGCGTGAGGGTGACCCTGTCCAGGACGACCTCGCCCGCACCGGCGACCCGCTGTCCGAGGCGATCGCGGGCGGGTACGACGGTCACGCCCTGCGCGCCGGGTGGGATCCGTACGACCAGGGCGTCACCGGTCGCGGCGCAGACGGCGTCCACCACGATCTGGTCGGCTTCGGCCACCGCCGTGTCCAGGGACCGGCGCCCGTTCAGCAGGTAGCCGGTGGCGCGCGGCCTCAGTGTGAGGTCCGGTCCCTCGGTGTGGCCGTGGGGTGCGGGAGTGCGGACCGCCCCGGTCCACAGCCACCGCTCGCGCACCGACTCCTCTTCGAGGGCGGTCGCCTGCTCGTGACTCGCGTAGAAGCGTCCGCCCCAGGCGTGTACGTAGTGGCGGGCGAGTAGCTCGCCGACCGAGCTGTCCGCTGTGGCGATCTCCCGTATGACGGCGCATCCGGTACGCCAGTCCGCCCCGCGGCCGGGCCCGGGCGGGGTGAGGGCCGCCGGCAGGCCGGCTTCGCGCAGCCGGGCCGTCTCGTCGGTCGGCGGCCTGCCCGCCTGATCACGGACGATGGCGTCCGCGGCCAGGTCGTCCGCCACGTCGCGGGCGGTACGCAGGAGCGCGCGGCGCCGCTCGTCGGCGGATCGGAGTCCGGAGGGGCTGGGTGTCGTCCGCGTGGGCGTCACCGGCAGGTCCCGGTGCCGCTGTGGGGCGCGGGGGCTGGTCGGACAGCGGTGCCATGGGGCATGGCGGTGGTCATGTCGGCTACTCCGGAACGTCGTTGGGGTGGCTTCGGCCGGTTTACCGAATCCCCACCTTTCCTATCGGATTGATAGGGATACTCGCCCGAAGCGGCCTTCCCTGCAAGAGCGTGACCGGATGGTGGACCACCCGATCTCGGGATGAAAGACGCTGCAGGTGAGCGGCCGGTCTGGACGCGGATCCAGACTGACTCACCGTCAGAAGTGCGGCAGCGCGGCAGCTTCTACCTCCTGGCCCTCATCCGGAGGCGCGGGTGTGTACTCCGCCGACCCCTTTCCCCGGCTGTGCCCCGGCTGTGAACGAAAGCCGGTTCATTTCACCGGAAGGCGTTGTGTGTACGGCGGATGAAATTGCCGCAGGATTCTGCGCATACCGATATCAGGCCCGTTGACAGCCCTTCTTCGGGCTGCCTAGCTTACGCCGCAGATCACGACATCAGCGGCCCTCCACCCGGCATGACGGCTGCTTTTCGATTCCTCGATTCGTCGAATGCGGCTGGAGTTCCCATGACCGAATCGCTTGTCCTCACCGCGCCCCCGAGGCCGCCGACGGCGGCGGAGCGGGCC
This sequence comes from Streptomyces sp. NPDC044571, assembly GCF_040647115.1. NCBI lineage: Bacteria > Bacillati > Actinomycetota > Actinomycetes > Kitasatosporales > Streptomycetaceae > Streptomyces > Streptomyces sp. NPDC044571. The sequence goes on along the minus strand of NZ_JBEZBN010000007.1, from coordinate 155,611 downwards.
CTCCCGCTCCGTCGGCACGGGCGGTGGATCGCCACCGCCGTCGTGCTGGTGCTCGTCTCCCAGACCGCCCACGGGCTGCTGACCAATCCCTTCTACCAATGGGACCGTTTCGCCTACTGGTTCGTCCGGCCGGCCATCCTGGAGGGCCTGTTCATCACCCTCCAGGTGGCCGCGTACAGCGCGGTCCTGGGCCTCGCGGGAGGCATCCTGCTCGCCCTCGGCCGGCTTTCCGCGAACCCCGTACTCCGGTCGGTGAGCTGGACGTACATCTGGCTGCTGCGCTCCGTGCCGCTGATCGTGGTCCTGCTCTTCCTCTACAACCTCAGTGCCCTCTACCCCACCTTGAGCATCGGAGTGCCCTTCGGGCCCGCCTTCTTCACCTTCGACGAGTCGCGGCCGGCCAGCGACATCGTGGTGGCGGTCGTGGGACTGAGCCTGAGCGAAGCGGCGTACGCGGCCGAGGTGGTTCGGGCGGGGCTGCTCTCCGTCGACCAGGGCCAGCACGAGGCGGCGGCCGCGCTGGGACTGCCCAAGCGGTACCAGTTCGCCCGGATCGTCTTCCCCCAGGCGCTGCGCTCCATCGTCCCTGCCTACGTCAACCAGCTGATCGGGCTGGTCAAAGCCACCTCGCTGGTCTTCTACGTATCGCTGCTCGACCTCTTCGGCACGGTGCAGAGCCTCGGCAGCACCTACTCCGGCGACGTGGTGCCGCTGCTGCTGGTGGCCACCTTCTGGTACGTGGTCCTCACCAGCGTCCTCTCGGTCGTCCAGTTCTACGTCGAGCGGTACTGCGCGCGCGGCGCGCTGCGCACCGCGGCGCCCACCCCCCTGCAGCGGGCCCGGACGGGGCTGCGCGATCTCCGGGACCGCTTCCGGAAGGAGACGGCGCGATGACCACCTCCCTGCGGGCCGCCGCGATCGAGGTCCACGACGTGCACAAGTGGTACGGCCGACAGCAGGTACTCGACGGGGTGAGCCTGACCCTGCGACCGGGTACGGTCACCGCGATCCTCGGCCGCTCCGGCTCCGGCAAGTCCACCCTGCTGCGGGTCATCAACCGCCTGGAGAAGCCCGATGCCGGCTACGTCAGCGTGGGCGGCGAGCTGATCGGCGTCACGCGGCACCGGGGGCGGCTGAGGGAGCTGAGCGAACGAGCCATCCTCACCCAGCGGGGGCGGATCGGCTTCGTCTTCCAGAACTTCAACCTCTTCCCCCACCTGACCGTGCTGGACAACGTCGCAGCGGCCCCGGTGGCCACCGGCAGGATGCCGCAGCCGCAGGCCCGTGCCCTGGCACGCGAACTCCTGGCGCGTGTCGGGCTCGGCGACCGGACCGGCGCCTACCCGCGACAGCTGTCCGGCGGCCAGCAGCAGCGCGTGGCCATCGCCCGCGCCCTGGCGCTGCGGCCCGGAGTCATCCTCTTCGACGAACCCACCTCCGCGCTCGACCCCGAACTCGTCGGCGAGGTGCTGTCCGTGATCAAGGACCTGGCCACCGGCGGCACCACGCTGGTCATCGTCACGCACGAGATCGGCTTCGCCCGCGAGGTGGCCGACGAGGTCGTCTTCCTCGACGGCGGCCGCATCGTCGAACAGGGCCCGCCCGCGCACGTACTGGACCGGCCTGCCCATCCCCGTACGCGGGAGTTCCTGAGCAAGGTGCTCTGACTACGCCCTGCCCCGCCCCACCAGCCCTTCCGAACCGAAAAGGAACACCATGCAACGCCGACGCTCCCTGCGCACCAGATTCGTCCGCGGCCTCGGCGCCGCCACCGCCACCGTGGCGCTCGCCTCCGGCCTCACCGCGTGCGGGGGCGACGCCGAGGCCACCGGACCGGACTCGGGCAAGGTCACCGTCGGCGCGGTGTCCAACGGCGCCGCCCGGCAGACCGAGCTGTCCGTCCCGGTGGTCGAGTCCCTGCGCGCCCAGCTGCCCGCGGAAGTCCGCGGGCGCGGTGAACTCCTCATCGGGGTCGGCGCGCTGCCCGCCGGTTTCCCGCCGCTGGCGTACGTCGGCACCGACCAGAAGACCCTGACGGGCACGGAACCGGACCTCGGCCGCCTGGTGGCCGCGACGCTCGGGCTCAAGCCGGTGGTGAAGAACTCCACCTGGGAGAATCTCTTCGTCGGCATCGACGGCGGCAAGGTGGACGTGGCCTTCACGAACGTCACGGTCACGGAGGAGCGCAAGAAGAAGTACGAGTTCGCCTCCTACCGGCAGGACAACCTGGCCTTCGAGGCGCTGAAGGACAGCCCCTGGAACTTCGGCGGCGACTACCGCAACCTCGCCGGCAAGACGGTCGCGGTCAGCTCGGGCACCAACCAGGAGAAGATCCTGCTGGAGTGGCAGAGGAAGCTCCAGGCAGAGGGCAAGGACATCACCGTCAAGTACTTCCCGGACGCCAACAGCACCTACCTGGCCCTCAGCGGCAAGAAGATCGACCTCAGCTTCGGCCCGAACCCGTCCATCGCCTACCACATCACCCAGACGGCGAGCGGCAGTGCACCCACCCGCAACGCGGGCTCCTTCTCCGGCGCGGGCGAGTCGCTCCAGGGCCTGATCGCAGCGACCGCGAAGAAGGACAGCGGACTCGCCAGGCCGGTGGCAGAGGCGATCAACCATCTGATCAAGAACGGCCAGTACGCGCAGCTGCTCGCCGCCTGGAACCTGTCCAACGAGGCCGTCACCACCTCGGAGGTCAACCCGCCGGGCCTGCCGGTGACCAACTCCTGAAGCCGGCACCGGGGCCGGCTGATCGCGATGGCCGGGGAACGGCTGCGGCCGCCGGCCGGACCGGGACCAGCGCGGTGTGCACCCATCCGGACCACCGGGGGAGGGGGCTGGCGACGCGGCTGGTCCGCGCCGTCGCCCGTCCTTCATGGCGGTCCGCGTGCCCGGCAACACCGCTGCCAACTCCTCTTAATATTCCGGTCATTGTATGGCACCGCTATCGGGCGTAGCGTTTCGAGGAGAAATTGGTGACGGGCCTCTTCCCCACCCTCTCGTACGCCCTCACATTCGCGACGCGCATCGGCCTCCTTTTCGCCCGGCCGGTCAGGAAGGCGTAATTCGACGTGTCCTCATCCCCCTCCGCATCCACATTCACATCAGCGTCCTCCGAACCGCTGCACCTCGCCGTCGCGCTCGACGGCGCCGGCTGGCACCCTTCCGCCTGGCGCGAGCCGGGTGCCCGGCCCGGCGAACTCTTCACGGCCCGCTACTGGGCCGATGTCGTGGCCGAGGCCGAAGCCGGACTGCTCGACTTCGTCACCTTCGAGGACTCCCTCGCCCTCCAGTCGTCCTCGGCGGACGGACCCGACCGGCGCACGGACCAGGTCCGCGGGCGGCTGGACGCGGTACTCACCGCCGCCCGCGTCGCGCCGCTGACCCGGCACATCGGACTGGTCCCGACCGTGACCGCCAGCCACACGGAGCCCTTCCACATATCCAAGGCGATCGCCACCCTGGACCACGTCAGCCGCGGACGTGCGGGCCTGCGCATCCAGGTGTCGCAACTGGCCCACGAGACACGCCACTTCGGACGTCGGGCGGTCCCGCTTCCCGTGGCGGAGTCCTACGAGGAGGCCGCCGACCACATCGAGGTGATCCGGCGGCTGTGGGACAGCTGGGACGATGACGCCGAGATCCGGGACGTGGCCACCGGCCGGTTCGTCGACCGCGACAAGCTGCACTACATCGACTTCGAGGGCCGTCACTTCAGTGTCAGGGGCCCCTCGATCACTCCCCGCCCGCCGCAGGGGCAGCCCGTCGTCACCGCGGCCGGCGCGCACGGCGACGGCAGCGCGGCGTACGGCCTCATCGCCCGGTCCACCGATGTCGGGTACATCGCCGTGCGCGACGCAGAGGGCGCCCGCGCCGCGGTCACGGAGATCCGGCGGGCCCGGGAATCCGCCGGGCTCGCGGCGCAGCCGCTGCATCTCTTCGCGGACCTCACCGTGTTCCTGGACGAGGACGCCCCGGCGGCCGAAGCGCGCCGCAGCCGCCTGGACGCACGCGCGGGCGCCTCGTACAGCAGTGACACGGCGATCTTCACCGGGACCACGGCGCAGCTGGCGAACCTGCTCCAGGACTGGCGGACGGCCGGCCTGTCGGGGTTCCGGCTGCGGCCGGGCGCACTCGCCGACGACCTGCCCGCGATCACCCGCGGGCTCGTACCGGAACTCCAGCGACGCGGGGTCTTCCGCCGCGCGTACGAGGCGGACACCCTGCGCGGACTGCTGGGCCTGGAGCGCCCGGCCGGCCGCTATGCCGCCCACCCCGCCGCCTGATCCCGGACCCGTAAGGACCCGTCATGAGTAGCAAACCGCTCAAGCAGATCCATCTCGCGGCCCACTTCCCGGGCGTCAACAACACCACCGTGTGGAGCGATCCGGCGGCCGGCAGCCACATCGACTTCGACTCCTTCGTCCACTTCGCGCAGACCGCCGAACGCGCCAAGTTCGACTTCCTCTTCCTGGCCGAGGGGCTGCGGCTGCGCGAACAGGGCGGAAAAATATACGACTTGGATGTCGTCGGCCGTCCCGACACCTTTACGGTGCTCGCCGCTCTGGCGGCCGTCACCGAGCGCCTCGGGCTCACCGGAACGATCAACTCCACCTTCAACGAGCCCTACGAGGTGGCCCGCCAGTTCGCCTCGCTGGACCACCTGTCCGAGGGGCGGGCTGCCTGGAACGTGGTCACCTCCTGGGACGCGTTCACCGGCGAGAACTTCCGGCGCGGCGGATTCCTGCCGCGCGAGGAGCGCTACTCCCGCGCGAAGGAGTTCCTGGCCACCGCGACCGAGCTGTTCGACTCCTGGGACGGCACCGAGATCCTCGCCGCCCCCGATTCGGGCGCCTTCCTGCGGGACGCGCGGCCCGGGGCCTTCGCCCACCAGGGGCAGCACTTCGACATCGAGGGCCACTTCAACGTGCCGCGCAGCCCGCAAGGCCGGCCGGTGATCTTCCAGGCGGGCGACTCCGACGAGGGCCGCGAGTTCGCCGCCTCCTCCGCCGACGCGATCTTCGGCCGGTACGGGACGCTCGACGAGGGCCGGGCGTTCTACGCCGACGTCAAGCGCCGGCTGGCCGCTTACGGGCGCAGCCACGACGAGTTGAAGATCCTGCCTGCCGCCACCTTCGTCCTCGACGACACCGACGCCGAGGCACACGAGCTCGCCCACGAGGTGCGCCGCCTCCAGGTCAGCGGGCAGACCGCGATCAAGTACCTGGAGCACGTCTGGAACCGGGACCTGTCCGGCTACGACCCGGGCGGCCCGCTGCCCGACATCGATCCGGTGACCGGTGAGAACACCGTCGCCCTCGGGCGGGCGAGCGTCCGCCAGTTCCGCGACCCGCTCGAAACCGCCCGGCAGTGGCGCGCGCTCGCCGAGGCCAAGAACCTCTCGATCCGGGAGCTGGTCATCGCCACCACCTCCGGCCAGACCTTCGTGGGCTCCGCGGCCACCGTCGCCGAGCAGATCGACACGCTGGTGCAGGCGGACGCGGCCGACGGCTTCATCCTGGTCCCCCACATCACCCCGGGCGGACTGGACGTCTTCGCCGACACCGTCGTCCCGCTGCTGCAGGAACGGGGGGTCTTCCGCACCGAGTACGCCGGCACCACCCTGCGCGACCACCTCGGGCTCGCGGTGCCCCAGGTGCCTTCCGGCAGGCAGGCCGCGGCCTCGTGAAGTTCCTCGCCATCACCCTGATCACGGACTCCGCGGACCCGGTGACGGGGGCCCCCACACCCACCCGTGAGCGCTTCCGCGAGGTGGTCGCCGCCGCGCTGCTCGCGGAGGAGCTCGGCTTCGACGGCTTCGGGGTCGGCGAGCGCCACGAGCGGCCGTTCCTGTCGTCCTCGCCGCCCGTGGTGCTCAGCCACATCGCCGCGCTGACCCGCCGTATCCGGCTGTTCACCGCCGTGACCACCCTGAGCCTGCTGGACCCGGTGCGGGCGTACGAGGACTACGCGACGCTCGACCACCTCTCCGACGGCCGCCTGGAGCTGATGATCGGCAAGGGCAAGGGCAACGGCTCGGCCCAGCGCGAGCTGTTCCACGTGACCCCCGAGGACCAGTGGGAGCGCAACGCCGAGGGCTACGAGCTGTTCCGGCGCATCTGGCGCGAGGACAAAGTGAGCGCCGAGCCGCGCTTCCGCCCCCCGCTGGCCGGCGCCGAGGTACTGCCGAGACCCTTCCAGCCGGCCCTGCGGGTCTGGCACGGCAGTGCAACCAGCAGGGAGTCCGTCGATCTCGCCGCGCGCTACGGAGACCCGCTCTTCTCGGCGAACGTCACCCACCCGATCGGTCCGTACGCCGAACTGATCCGCCACTACCGGGAGCGCTGGGAGCACTACGGGCACGATCCGGCGCACGCCGTCGTCGGCGCGGGGACGGCCGGCTACCACGCGGCCCCCACCTCGCAGCAGGCAGTGGCGGCGTACCGGCCTGCGTTCGCCCGGTACCTCGCCTTGCACAAGCAGCAGGGGGTGGATCCCGTCTTCCCGACACTGGAGGACTTCGTCGAGCGGAGCTCGGCACTGATCGGCAGCCCCCAGCAGGTGATCGAGAAGGTCCACCGCTACCACGAGGCCTTCGGCCACACGGCGCTGCACCTCCAGGCGGAGCCGGGCGGCCTCACCCCCGCGGAGCACCGCGCCTCCCTCGAACTCTTCCAGTCCCGGATCGCCCCGGTGCTGCGCCGCGAGATACCCGACCCCTCCTTCCCCGACCCCTCCTTCCCCGACCTGTAAGGAGCCCGGCCATGTCCGGCATCCCCCTCGGGGTCCTCGACCTCGTCCCGGTCCCGTCCGGTTCGACCGCTGCCGAGGCCCTGCACCACAGCATCGATCTCGCCCGGCAGACGGAGGCGTTCGGGTACGCCCGCTACTGGTTCGCCGAGCACCACCTCAATCCGGGGGTGGCCGGGACCTCCCCGGCGGTCGTGCTCGCGCTGACCGCCTCCGCGACCTCGACCATCCGGCTCGGCTCCGGCGCCGTCCAGCTCGGGCACCGCACCGCGCTGTCCACGGTCGAGGAGTTCGGCCTGATCGACGCGCTGCACCCCGGGCGCCTGGACCTGGGCCTGGGCCGCTCGGCCGGCCGTCCGCAGCAGGGGACTTCGCAGACCCCTCCGTTCGAGGGGTACACCCCGAACGGGTTGCTCATTCCGGCCCGGTTCTCCTTCGCGCACCTGCTGGGTCATCCGCGGGTCGCGCTCCAGCAGAGGCTGCTGAACCTGCCCGGTGCCCAGCCGCAGGACTACGCCGAACAGGTCGACGACGTCCTCGCGCTGCTGCGGGGCGAGTACCGCTCCCCGGAGGGGGTGGAGGCCCATGCCGTCCCGGGCGAGGGGGCCGACGTACAAGTGTGGATCCTGGGCAGCAGCGGCGGTGTCAGCGCCGAGACAGCCGGCCGCAACGGGCTGCGGTTCGCAGCCAATTACCACGTCAGCCCCGCTTCGGTGCTGGAGGCGGCCGAGGGCTACCGGGCCGCCTTCAAACCGTCCGTCGAGCTCGACCGGCCGTACCTGACGGTGTCCGCCGACGTCGTCGTCGCCGAGGACGACGCGACCGCCCGCGAACTGGCCACCGGGTACGCCCCCTGGGTGCGCAGCATCCGTACCGCCGAGGGCGCCATCCCCTTCCCCACGCCCGCCGAGGCGCGCGCCCTGCCCTGGACCGAGGCGGACCGGAAACTGGTCGCCGACCGGGTGGAGACCCAGTTCGTCGGATCGCCGCGGACCGTCGCCGATCACCTGGACCGGCTCCAAGCGGCCACCGGGGCCGACGAGTTGCTGATCACCACCATGACGCACGACCATGCGGACCGGGTCCGCTCCTACCGCCTGCTGGCCGAGGAGTGGCAGCGCCGCTCAGGCACCGGCCGAGCCGTCACAGGCTTTTGATGCCACGTGCATGGACCTCCACGGTGCCGGCGGCGCCGGTCGCCGACGCCTACCTGAGCGATCTCGCGTGGGTCTCGGCCACCAACGGCTGGGGTCCGGTGGAACGCGACCGGTCCAACGGGTGAAGCGCGGCCGGGGACGGCACGCCGATCTGGTCCGGCGGAGTGACCTACGCCAAGGGCCTCGGCGTCCACGCACCCTCCGAGATCGTCTACCACCTCGGCGGAACGGCGGACCGTTTCACCGCGCTCGTCGGCATCGACGACTTCTCGACGAGCCCGGCCGCCGTGGAGGTGCCGCGCGGGAGGGGCCGGGGGACGGGCCGCCCCTCCCGCTGCGGGGACCGCCTCGTCAGGCGAGCAATGCGACGGGCCGGGGGGCCGGGCCTCCCTCGGATTCGGTGCACCGGCGCTGCGGCGGTGCCGGATGGTCCCCGTGGGCGGAAGCCTCCGTGTCCGTGAGGAGCGCCACGAGTGACGTGCGGGCGCGGGCGACCCGGGAGCGGACCGTGCCCACCGGGCAGCCGATGGCCTCGGCTGCTTCGGCGTAGGGCAGGCCGAGCAGCTGGGTGAGGACGAAGGCGTCCCGGCGTTCGGCCGGGATCGTCGCGAGGAGTTCTGCGAGGGCGATGCCGTCTTCGAAGCCGGGAACTCCCTGCGGCTGGGTCTGCTCGGCTGCGGTCTGCCAGTCGTGGCGGTCCGACAGCCGGGGCCGGGCGGCCGAGCGGCGGAGGCTGTCCACGACGGTGCGGCGGGCGATGGAGAGCAGCCAGGTGCGGGCGGAGGAGCGGCCCTCGAAGCGGGGCAGGGCGGCGAGGGCCCGGAGGAAGACGTCCTGGGCGAGGTCGTCGGCCGCCTGTGCGTCGGCGCTCAGGAAGGCGACGTACCGCCAGACGTCGCGGTGGAGGGCGCGTACGAAACGGTCCGTCTTCTCGGGGTCTCCGTCGCGGGCGGCCAGCGCGAGGCGGGTCACCGCCGCATCGCTGTCGGAGGTGTGCCGGGTCGACCGTCGGTCGGAGGCGGACTGCTGGGTGGTCAGGGCAGGGGTCATCGCCACAAGGTCCTTACGGAAGGGGTTTCCGGCGCAGCGCGAAGCGGTTCGGTGAGCCGGTGACGGGGTGTACGGCCTGCCGGAGGGCACGGCCGATGCCCGAGGCGTCGAAGAGGCTCCGGTGCGCGCTCGGGGAACCAGCTGTCAGAGGACAGCGGTTACCGCAGGCGGACCCCTTGAGGTGATGGCGTGGACGAGGAGCAGCTGCCGCAGCGGGTGGCTTCGACGCGCGCGGCGTACGGGGCCGGGCGGCCGGTGCGGGACCGGTGCAGGGGCGAAAAGCAGGCGCAGGGGCGTGCAGAACCACGCGGCGAGAACGCGCAGGAGCCGGAAGGCAGTCTGCTCGCCGTAGGCGAGCCACAGACCGGCGAGCACGGCCGCCAGCAAGTGGGCTGCCAGCATCCCGGACGGTGACATCCCGGACATCTCGTGGCCGCTCGGCAGGACGGCGCCGGCGGTACCGGCCGAGCCGTCCGTCATGCCGTGCATGCCGGTCATGTCGTGCATGCCGTGGTGGGCGTGAACTGCCGTGTCCGCCAAGGCGGTCGTCGCCGTGGTGCCGGGGGGCGGCTGGGACGCCGTTCCGTCCGGCAGGGCGGGGTGCGCGAGGGACTGGACCAGGGAGAAGGCCGCGTGCAGCGCGGCCTGGACGGTCACGGCCGCCGCCGTGACGGCGAGCAGGCCGCGCTCCCGGCCGGCGAGGGACCAGGCCGCTGCTCCCGCACACGGGAAGGCGACGGCCATGGCCCACCAGGGGACGGACATGCCCGACATGGCGATGTGGCCGAGGGACGCGAGCAGCACACAGACGGCTGCGAACATCGCAGCCCGAACGGCTCGGGAACATCGGCCTGGCGTCATGGCGGGGCTCATCCTCGCATCACCTTCGCGAGCAGAGCACGAGGGTGCGCACGATCTGAGCATTTCCGGCCGTCCCCTATGCCACGCCTGTATCGGCCGCCCCGTGTGGCGCAGAACACAGCTGGGGGCGGGGAACCGGACCGGGCCTCCGTCCGACTGACTGCTCGATCTGACGGGTGTTCAACACCAGGGAAACGAGGGAGCGGTGGCGGCGGTGGAGCGGCCTGTGACAGGTGAGGCGAGGAAGGCGGACTCCCGCGCGGACCGGGGGCTGACCGCGCTGCTCACCTGCGCGATGGCGTTCTCGATGCTGCAGTTGTTCCTGCTGGGCGCGCTCGGCCCGCGTCTCGTGGGGGAGTTGGGCATCTCGCCCACCGTGCTCGGGCTCACGACGGCGATCGGCTTCGGGACGGCCGCCGTGCTCTCACCTGCCGGTGGGCGGATCGTGGACCGGATGGGCCCGCGGCGCTCGCTGGTCGCTCTACTGTTCGTGTCTGCCGTGGCGCTCGCGCTGATAGGGGCCGCGCCCGGCGCCGGACTGCTGCTGGGTGCGGTCGCCCTGGGCGGCGTACCGCAGGCGCTGGCCAACCCGGCCACGAACAAGGCCGTCCTCGCCGCCGTCCCACCGGCCCGGCGGGGCGCGGTGACCGGCATGAAGCAGTCCGGCGTGCAGCTGGGGGCGTTCGCGGCCGGGCTGCCGCTCGTGGCACTCGCGGGCCGGCTGGGTTGGCGGGGCGCCGTGTGGACGGCCGCCGGAGCGGCGCTGGCGGCCGGCTGGTGGGCGCTGCGCTCGCTGCCGGCCGACCCTCCGCCCCCGCACGGTGCCGGGCCCCGCGCCTCGTTCGTCCCGCGCGGAGCGGTGGCCTGGCTCGCGGTCTTCTCGATGTTCCTGGGCTGCGGCATCGCCTCGGTGAACACCTATCTGGCCCTGTTCGGTGCGCAGGAGCTGGGGATGGGCCCGACGGCGGCCGGCGCCCTGGTGGCGGTGCTCGGTGTGACGGGCATCGCCGGCCGGGTCGGCTGGTCGAAGGCGGCCCGGCCCGGGCGTGCGGAGTGGCTGCCCGGGTGGCTCGCCTGCGGCGCCTTCGGTGCGGCGGTGCTGCTCCTGGCGGCGGTGGCGGCGAGCCCGCTGGTGTGGGTCGGTGCAGCCGCCGTCGGGGTGTTCGCCGTCTCCGGGAACGCCGTCACGATGGTGCTCGTCATGCAGCGGGCCGCGCCCGGCCGGGCGGGCCAGGACTCGGCGCTGACCGCCGCCGGCTTCTTCGCCGGTTTCGCGGTGGGGCCGCCGCTGTTCGGACTGCCGGCGGAGAGCGGCCGGTACGGGGCCGGCTGGGCGGTGGTGGCGGTGGAGTTCGCGGCGGCGGCCGCGATCGCGTTCGTCTGGGCCGTACGGGACCGCCGTGCACGGTCGGGGGCGGCGAAGTGACGTCGCAGGACTGGGCCGGCCGCGGTCTCGCGGCGGTCGTCGATCGGGTCGGAGTGACCGCGGCGGAGGTGGGCGCCCGATTTCCCTTGTACGCCGACCCCGGTGACGGGACGTGGACGACGACCGGCCGCGGCTCCTGGGCCGGAGGCTTCTGGGCCGGGCTGCTGTGGTTGCGGGCCCGGCGCACCGGCGAGGAGGCGGATCGGCAGGCGGCCGCCGCGTGCACGGCCCGGCTGGCGCCGTGGGTGGAGGCGGATACCGCCGCCCGAGGTCTGATCTTCTGGTACGGCACCGCGCTGGCCGAGGACGACACCGATGCCGTGGCCCTGCGGGAGCGCGCCGCCGGCGCCTGCCTGGCAGCCTACGAGCCCGAGCCCGGCATGGTGCCGTGGGGCGGCGCCTTCGGGGGGCCCCGCATGCTGGCCCGGGTGGACGGCGTGCCGGGGATGGTGCCCCTGCTGGCCGGAGCCGGATCCGAGGGAGCGGCTGTCGCCGCCGCCCATCTGCACCGGCACCTCGACTTCTGTCTCGGCGAGGGCCCCGTTCAGGGCCAGTGGTCGTACCCGGCCTGGAGTTTCGACAGCGCGACCGGATGGGAGCCCCGCGCGGACCCGCCCGAGGACTGGAGCCGAGGGCATGCCTGGCTGCTGCTGGCGGTGTCGGACGCGCTGCTCCGCCCCGAAGCCCTCGTGGGGCAGGAGTGGTTCGCGGAGGCGGCCGAGCGGATGCTCGCCGAGGGGGAGTTCCTGACCGGCCCACTGGTGGCGCCGGCCGAGACGGCCCGGCCGCAGGGGCCGCTCGACACCTCGGCCGCCGCGATCACCGCGGTCGCCCTGCTGAAGCTCGCCCGGGTGCCCGGGCCGAGGGCGGCGGCGTGCTCGGACCGGGCCGTGGCGATCCTGCGTCGCCTGGCCGAGGCGCATCTGTCCGGCGGGGAGGCGGGCCGGCCCGCCGGGATGCTGCTGGACGGCTGCTATGACGCCGGCCGGGGTCTGGCCGTGCGGCACGAGCTCGTCTGGGGCGACTTCTTTCTCGCGCTGGGACTGGCCGAGCTGGCCGGCGCCGTCGACCTCACCCGCGTGTAGCTGCCTGCGGACCGTACCCGCGCAGGACCCGGCGGGCCACGGAGGTGATGTGCAGCTCGTCCGGCCCGTCGAGGATGCGGGCCGCGCGCCCGGTGCGGAACAGGGCGGGCAGCGGCGTATCCGGTCCGAGTCCGGCGGCGCCGTGGACCTGGATGGCGGAGTCCGTGACCTGCTGCAGCATGCGTGCGGCGGCGACCTTGGCGAGACCGACCTCGACGCGGGCGTCCCGTCCCGCGTCGATCAGCGCGACCGCCTCGTGGACGAGGGGGCGGGTCGTACGCAGGGCGAGCAGGGCGTCGAAGACGTGCTGCTGGACCAGCTGGTGATCGGCGAGCGGCCCGCGGGAACCGGTTCGGGTGGCGGCGCGCTCGCCCATGATGTCGAAGGCGCGCTGGGCCTGCCCGAGCCAGCGCAGACAGCGCAGCGTCCGCCCGAGCTGCAGCCGCTCCGCGGCGATCGTGAGCGCGTGGCCCGGCTCGCCGACGATGTGGTCGGCCGGCACCGTGACCCGGTCGAGTGCGATCTCGTACTGACCCGTTGCGCCGAACACGGGGAGTGCGCGGACGACACGGAATCCGGTGGAGCAGGTGGGTACGAGCAGCAGGGACAGGCCCTCGCGGTCGCCTGCGGACCCGGAGGTCCGGGCCAGTACGGTGACCAGATCGGCGTCGGCGGCCCCCGAGGTGAACCACTTTCGGCCCGTGAGGCGCCACCTGCCGTCCGCCTGGCGCTCGGCCCTGGTGGCGGTCAGGAACGGGTCGGTGCCGGGCGCATCCGGCTCGGTCATGGCGTAGCAGGTGCGTATCTCGCCCGCGACCAGGGCCTTCAGATACGCGTCACGTATGCGCGGGGTGCCGTGGCGGGCCAGCATCGTCACGTCGAGCAGGGGAGCCGAGCCGAGCGCGGCCGGGCCGTGGTCGCTCGCGCCCTCGGCCTCGGCCACCTCCGCGTAGGCGCGCAGCGGCAGGCCGCCGCCGCCCAGCTCGGCCGGGAGGGGAAGGGCCCACAGGCCCGCGCCCTTCGCCTCCTCGCGCAAGCCGCCGAGCGCCGCGGCCGCGGCCTCGCCACCGGCGTCGAGGACCGTCTCGTACGGGATCACCCGGGACCGTACGAACTCCGTTACCGCTCCCCGCAACGCGGGCGCGACGGTGCCCTGTTGGGAGGTCCCCGGCTCGGTTCCGGTGTGCTGCACCACTGCTCATTCCTCCAGCTGCCCGGGAACCCGGGGGAACTCTTGTCCGACTGTCTGTCCGTAGAAGGGGTCGGGCGCCGAGGCTTCCGGGTTCCCGCCCTGTGAACACCACCCCGGCAGCGGCCACCGCCGCTCCAGGAGGAGGAGAGGCATGACGTCACCGCCCACCACACGGACGGTCGGGCCGCTCGACACGCTCCGGTTCCGCACCTCGGGACCCGAGGAGATCACCGGAGTCGTCGACGAGCACCTGCGGCTGCTCGGCGCCGAGGGGGAGGGGCACGGTCCTGCCGACGGCGGCCCCGCCGGACGCATTGCGCTGAGCGGAGGCGGTTTCCGGCCGGCGCAGGCGCACACCGCGTGGGCGGACCCGGCGAGCGCCCTCACCGACGAGGCGACCGTGCAGGCGGCCGTCGGCATCATGGCCGTCCACGGCCGCCGCGACGGCCGTCCGCGCGGCCTGGCCGCGGACTACGCGGCCACCGCCACCGGCGTGCTGACCGTACAAGGGCTCCTTGCGGGCCTGGTCGGACAGGCTCGCGGCGGCCCTGCGGCGCAGGTGACGACCCGCGCCGACCGGGCCGGGCTTCTCGCCGTGTCCCAATACCTGGCAGCGGCCGGGGCCGAGGAGGCGGAGGCGGCCGAACTCGCTCCCGGCGGACCGCCCTTCACCTCCGCCGACGGCGTCCTCTTCGAACTGGAGACTCTCGATCCCGGCGCCTGGGCCGCCTTCTGGCGGGAGCTCGAAGCCCCGGCCGAGGCGATACGGGCGGGCTGGCGCCCCTTCCAGTTCCGGTACGCCACCGCCTGCGCCCCCTTCCCGCAGGCCCTGCACACGGTGACCCTCGCCCACCCCTGGGAACGGCTCCGTCGGGCGGCCGACGCCTCCGGCGCCGAAGTCTGCGCCCTGCGTGCCCTGGCCGACCGTGTTGCGGAGCACGACGGCGCCGGCCCGTGGGCGCTGAGCCCGATGCGGCCCGGCCGCTCGGACTCCGCGCAGGCCCCGTCCGCCGACCGGCCGCTGGCCGGGCTGACCGTGTTGGAGGCCGGCCGCCGCATCCAGGCCCCGCTCGCCGCCCACCTGCTGGGGCTGCTCGGCGCCGAGGTGGTCCGGATCGAGCCGCCGGGCGGCGACCCGCTGCGCGGGATGCCGCCCACCTGCTCCGGGACCTCCGCCCGCTGGCTGGCCCTCAACCGGGGCAAGAAGGCGGTCGAGATCGACATCAAGGCCGCCGCGGACCGCCGCAGGCTCCGGGAGCTGGCAGCCGAGGCGGACGTCTTCCTGCACAACTGGGCGCCCGGCAAGGCCGCAGAGCTGGGCCTTGACGCCGATGATCTCGCCGCCGTCAACCCGGCGCTGGTGTACGCGTACACCAGCGGCTGGGCCGACCGGCTGGCCGACGCCCCCCTGGGTACGGACTTCATGGTCCAGGCCCGCACCGGCACCGGGGAGGCCGCACGCCCGGAGGGGGAGCCGCCCGCGCCGTCGCTGATGACCCTCCTCGACGTGCTCGGCGGACTCCTCGGCGCCGAGGCCGTGCTCGCCGGGCTGCTCCTGCGCGAGCGAAGCGGGCACGGCGTACGGGTGGACTCCTCCCTGCTCGGCGCGGCGGACACCCTCACCGCGCCGGCCCTGCGGAGGGTGCGCCAGGGGCGGAACCCCCGGCGGCCGGCGGGCTTTCGGCACCCGCTGCCCACCGCCGACGGCTGGGTCGCCCCCAGTGATGCCTGCGCGGCGGCCGCGGGCGCGTACGACCTGCGGGAGCTGCGCACCGAGGATGCCCTCGACCTGCTGCGCGGTCACGGCCTGACGGCGACCCGCGTCACCACCGACCTCTCCGACCTGCACCACGACCCGCGCTTCGCCGGCTCGATCAGCCGCGACGCGCACGGCGCCCCCGCAGTCCCCGACCCCTGGAGCTTTGCGTGACCGTCGCCCTGCACGACCTGCTGCCCGCCGACCTCCGCCGCTCCTGGGTGGTGGACGGAACCTGCCCCGACCTCGACCTGTACAGCCTGTACCGGGCCCGGCAGATCGCCGACCTGCACCGCACGGCCGTCCTCGATGCCAAGGGCGCCCTCTGTTACACCGCCCTGGACCGCAAGGTCCGCTGTCTGGCCGCCGGCCTGAGAGGGCTCGGCATAGGACCCGGTGACGTGGTCGGCGTACAGCTCCCCAACAACCGGGGCGCCGTCATCGCCGACCTGGCGCTCGCCGCCCTCGGCGCGGTCGCACTGCCCTTCCCGGTCGGGCGCGGCAGCCTGGAGGCCGAGCGCCTGCTGCGCCGTGCCGAGGCCGCGGCAGTCATCGCCGCCACCGAGCACCGCGGCGCCCACCCGGCGGCCGACCTGCGCACGCTCTCGGCGGCGCTGCCCGCGCTGCGGCACGTGGTGGCCGCCGGGCTGGGCACCGCGCCCGAAGGAACGATTCCGCTCGCGCAGCTGCTCCGCACCGAGCCGACGGGATTCGTACCAGCCCGCCCCGACCCCGACTCCGCCGCGCGCATCCTGGTCTCCTCCGGTTCCGAGGCGGAGCCGAAGATGGTCGCGTACTCGCACAACGCGCTCGCCGGCGGCCGGGGCAACTTCCTCGCCTCGCTCATCCCTGACGGCACCTCGCCGCGCTGCCTGTTCCTGGTCCCGCTCGCGTCGGCCTTCGGCTCGAACGGCACGGCGGTGACCCTGGCCCGGCACGGCGGAACCCTCGTCCTGCTCGACCACTTCACCCCGGAGGCGGCCATCGCCGCGATCCGCGAGCACGAGCCCACCCATGTCCTCGGTGTACCGACCATGGTCCGGATGATGCTCCAGCGGCTGGAGGAGACCGGGGAGAAGCTGCCCGCACCCACCGCCCTGGTCCTCGGAGGGGCGCCGCTCGACGAGACGACGGCGGCCGCGGCGGCGGAGGCGTTCGGCTGCCCGGTGGTCAACCTCTACGGCTCGGCCGACGGGGTCAACTGCCACACGGGCCTGGAGAACGTGCTTCCGCCCACGGACGCTTCGGGTGTCGTGGCCGGACGTCCGGACCCGCGGGTGGCCGAGATCCGCATCGCCGACCCGGACACGCACGAGGCCCTGCCGGACGGCGCGGTGGGGGAGATCCTCTCGCGCGGACCGATGACCCCGCTGTGCTACGTCGGCTCCCCGCACCTCGACGCCCGCTATCGGACCGTCGACGGCTGGGTGAGGACGGGCGACCTGGGGTACCTCGACGCGGACGGCATCCTGCACGTGGTCGGCCGCCTGAAGGACATCGTGATCCGCGGCGGCGCCAACATCAGCCCTGCCGAGGTGGAACGCGAACTCACCGCCCACCCGCAGATCCGGGACGTGGTCTGCGTCGGCGTCCCCGACCCGCTGATGGGCGAGCGGCTGGCCGTCTGCGTGGTACCCAGGGGCGGCGACGCACCCACCCTCGTCTCGCTCGGGCGC
Source organism: Streptomyces sp. NPDC044571 (assembly GCF_040647115.1). Lineage (NCBI taxonomy): Bacteria > Bacillati > Actinomycetota > Actinomycetes > Kitasatosporales > Streptomycetaceae > Streptomyces > Streptomyces sp. NPDC044571. The sequence goes on along the minus strand of NZ_JBEZBN010000007.1, from coordinate 138,655 downwards.
TTCCTCGCCGAGCGCGGGCTGGAGCCGCGCAAGCACCCCGAGCGGCTCCTGGTCGTCGACGCGCTGCCGCTCACGGCGGCGGGCAAGCCCGACCGGGCGGCCCTGGTCGAGCGGGTGACCGCGAGCCTCGCGCAGGGCGGGCCTCGACCGGCCCCGCTCGCCCAGGCCGGATGACGAACGGGGCCCGGGCAGCAGCTGCCCGGGCCCCGCAGCACGCCCCGCGGCGCCGCCCGGCTCAGGAGGCGCCCATGGCCTTCTTCAGCTCGGCGGCCGCGTTGCGGTACACCGGCAGCAGGTCGAGGTCCTCGCCCGGGTAGTTGACGATCTTCACCTGCTTCGCGCCCGCGTCGGGCAGCACGGTCCCGGTCGACATGTGGGCGTTGTCCAGGACGAACGCGGGCTTCTTCGCGGAGAGTCCGGCAAGCTGCGCCGGAGTGACGGGCTCGGGCCCGTAAGCGCCCACCACCGTGGCGCCGGCCAGCTTCGCCGACCAGGCGGTGAAGACCTGGGTCACCACGGAGGGGCTCTTGCCCCCGGGCCAGGCCGCCTGGAGCTCCTTGTTCAGCTTCGCGTACTCGGCGTCGAAGCCGGTCCTCCACTGCGCGGCGGCGTCCTCGGTGCCGAAGAGCTTGCCCAGCTTCGCGATCTCGGCGCCCACCTTCTCGGGGTCGTTGTCGAGGTTCACCTCGACCAGTTCGGCCTTGGATCCCGCGGCCTCCTTGATCTTGGCAGCGTACGGCTCGAAGGGCGCGTAGAGCACGAAGTCCGCTTTGGCCACGGCCGCGAGGTCGGAGGGCTTCGGGTCGTAGTCGGGAGCGTGGTGCACGGACTGCGGCACGATGACCTTGACGTCCTCGGCGCCGGCTGCCTTGGCGAAGGCGCCTTCCCAGGTCGTGGTCACGACCACGACGGGCTTTCCGTCGTGCGGCTGCTTGCCGTCGTGGCCGTCCTTGCCGGCGCCGGTCGACGCGTCGTTCCCGCAGCCGGCGGTCAGGAGCAGAGCCGCGCTCAGTGCGAAGAGGGAAGGGATGCGGACGCGGGTGCGCGCCATGAGCTGGTTCTCCGTTCGGGTGTGAAGTGCACGGCGAGGACAACGAGCCCCGCCGTCAGGACGAGGACCGGGCCGGGCGGCCAATCCAGCCACAGGGCCAGAAGGAATCCCGTCAGGTTGACGGTGATGCCGATGCCGACCGCCCAGAGGGTGATCGACTTGAGCGAGCTGCCGAGCCTGCGGGCCGCGAGCGCGGGCAGCAGGGTCAGGGCGTCGACCAGCAGGGCGCCGGTCAGCTTGATCGCCCCGGCGACCGCGATCGCGACCAGCACCAGGAGCGCTGCGGTCAGGGCCCGCACCGGCACCCCCGAGCACTGGGCCAGCTCGCGGTCGTACAGCAGCAGACCGATCTCGCGCCGCCGCCACCAGAACAGGCCCGGGACGACGGCGGCCAGGACCCCGAGGACGACCAGGTCCGCGGTGCCGACCGACAGGATCGACCCCCACAGCAGCGCGAAGGCGCCGGAGGCGTTGACCCCCGACACGGCGAGGAGGAGCAGCGCGGCCGCGATCGCCAGGCTCATCAGCAGGCCCATCGCGCCGGACAGGCCGTCCGGCGTCCGGGCCAGCGGGGCGACTCCCGCACCGGCGAGGGCGCACGCGACCAGGGCGCACAGCATCGGGTCGAGCCCGGTCAGCAGGCCGACCGCGATGCCGAGCAGGGCCACGTGCATCATCGCGAACCGCACCGGCATGATGTCCAGCCCGACGATGACCACCCCGATCACGGGCAGTCCGATCGCGGCCAGCAGCAGGGCGATGCCGGCCCGCTGCACCGGCACGAGCTGCAGGAGTGCGCCGAGGTCGGCGGTGGCGAGCGTCATCGGACCTCCCGCAATCGGCCCGCGGCCATCTCCAGTACGCGGTCGCAGCGTTCCGCGAGGATACGGTCGTGCGTCACCACCACCAGCGTCACCGGGAGCGAGGTGAGGACGTCCGCCGCCTCCGCCTGCCCGTCGAAGTCGAGGGCAGCGGTGGGCTCGTCGGCCAGCAGCACCTGCGCTCCGGCGGCCACGCAGCCGATCGCCCTGGCCAGGTACATCCGCTGCAACTGGCCGCCCGAGAGGGTGTGCAGGGGCCGTCCGGTCAGTGCCCCGACGCCCAGCCGCGCCGCCGCTTCAGCGGCTTCCCCGGGTGCGGTGCTGCCGGCCAGCAGCTCGGAACCGAGGAGCGGGAACCGTCCGGCCGCCGGCTTCTGCGGGATCCAGGCACAGGCCCGCCGCCGCCAGGCCCACTCCGCGGGCGACCGGGTGTCCCGTCCGCCGACCAGGATCGAGCCCGACACCTGCCGGTGGAGTCCCAGCACGGCCCGCAACAGCGTGGTCTTGCCCGAACCGTTGGTCCCGGTCAGGGCGACCCGCTCGCCGGCCGCGATCTCCAGATCCACGCCGGCGACCGCCTCCACCCGGCCGTGCCGGCAGGCCACCTCCCGCATGCGTACGTCCAGCCCGCCCATCACACGTTCCTCAATCGTCCGTAGCAGCTCGGAGCGGGCGCCGCGCCCGCCCCCCGCGTCGCAGTAGTCGGATGACGAGCCCGACGAGTTCCCCCGGATCACGGATCGGTTCGTGCTCCTGGATTGAGTACGCGTACTCATGGCCGGCCCGAATCCGCCTTGTAGCCTGCCGGAAAGAAGATCAGCAAGCGGAGGGGCGAACGGCATGTCCACACCGATCGGTGGTCCCACACGGGGCTTCTGGATCACGCCAGGCGAAGTCCAGAAGGCCGGCGACTCGGCCCGCAAGGTGGCCAAGGACATCCCCGACGAGATCAAGACCCTGTACAAGCCGACGGACGCGGCGGTGGCGGGTCTCGCCGGTTTCGAGACCGCCAAGGCGATCGACGACTGCCTGGAGGCGTGGGCGAAGGCGCTGCGCTCGCTGGCGGGCCTGGTGGAAGGGGCGGCGGACGCGGTCGGCTCGTCCGGTACGAGCTTCGCCCGGGAGGACCACGAGCGCGGGCGGTCCTTCCTGGGCCTCGCCCCGTACACGCCGTACGCGCCGGGCGTCACGGCCCCGGGGGCACATGGCCCGTACGCCCCGTACACCCCGGGGGTGACCCTCCCCCCGGTGTCGAACGGAGGGCACTGACAGATGCGGGTCTCGGAACTCCGCGACGCCAAACCGCTCCTGCTGACGGACGCGGGTGACGCCTGGGACAAGCTGGCGGAGAAGTTCGCCACGCACACCGCCGACTGCGGCAAATATCTGCACCAGCCCCTCCAGCAGGGCAACTGGGGCGGGATCGCCGCCGAGTCCGCCGCCGACCGGCTCGCCCGGATACAGCGCGACCTGATCGTGGCCAAACAGGAACTCGACGCCGTGGGTACGGTGTTGAGGGCCTGCGGCGAGGAGTTCGCGGCGCAGCAGGGCAAGCTCGCGGACGCCGTGGCGGACGCGACGGGGGCCGGGTACCACGTCGCGGACGACGGCAAGGTCACCGCGCCGAGCGTCGACACCGGCGGGATGAAGCCCGGCGACGTGGCGATGATGCAGCGCGACCAGGCGACCCGCGCGCAGGGGTACGCCGACCGCATCGGCGACGCCCTGGCGGCGGCGCAGAAGGCGGACAAGGAGTACGCGGCGGCGATCAAGCTCTTCACCGACGCGGCCAACCGCTGCGCGAAGGGCGACTGGAGCACGGGCATGCTGGAGCTGGCCAAGGCGGACGAGGTCAACCGCGAGCTGCTGCACGAGCTCGGCATGCCGGACAAGAACGGTTCCCCCGCCGCCGTACAGGCGTGGTGGACGCAGCTGTCCCCCAGCCTCCAGGCCGAGCTGATCCAGGACTACCCCCAGGAGATCGGCAACCGCGACGGCATCCCGGCCGCCGACCGAGACCGGGCCAACCGGACGTACCTGCCGATGCTGCTCAACAGGCTGGAGGCGGAGTACGCAGGAGCGGACGGGGACGAGGCGAAGGCGCTCAAGGACAAGATCGAAGGACTGCAGGGCATCAGGAAGCAGCTGTCGGCGGACGGCGAGCCGCGCCCGTACCTGCTGGGCATCGGCTCGGAGGGCAAGGGCCGGGCGATAGTCTCCTTCGGCAACCCGGACACCTCGAAGAACGTCTCCGCGTACGTGCCGGGGCTCAACACCAAGCTGAGCGGCCACTTCGCGTCGTCGGACGTGGACCGGGCCCGGAACGTGGCGACCATGGCGAACAAGATGTACCCCGACACCACGACCGCCTCGGTGGTGTGGCTCGGCTACGACTGCCCGCAGCTCGACAGCTTCTCGTGGTCGGCGACGGACGTGATGAGCAAGGACGATGCCAAGGCGGGAGCTCCGGCGTACGACAAGTTCCTGAGCGGCATCAGGGCCACTCACGAGTCCGGCTCGCCGCATGTGACGGCCATCGGCCACTCGTACGGCTCGCTCACGGTGGGCCAGGCGACGCAGCAGCCCGGCGGTATCCCGGCGGACGACGTGGTCCTGGTCGGCAGCCCCGGCGTGGGTGTGAACAAGGCGTCCGACCTGGGGGTGGGGGCGAACCACGTGTACGTGGGCGCGGCGGAGAACGACCAGGTCACCTACCTCCCGTCGCCGAACCTCCTGGAGTACGTGGCACCGGGAAGCGAGTACGGACCGAAGAAGAACTGGTTCGGTACGGACCCCGCGGACAACCACTTCGGCGGCCACCACTTCGCCGTGGCCCCGGGCAAGGACACGGGCCTGACGGGCCTGGCGACGGGTGACCTCCCCGCGCACTCGCTCTACTTCGACCCCGACGCGGGCGGCGACTCCCTCTCCAACATCGCGAGCGTGGTGACCGGCCACGGCGACCGCATCACGACGGCGAGGCCCCGATGAGGCGGGCACGGGTGGTGGCGTGCGCGGTGCTGATGACGGCGCTGGCGGCGTGCGGGTCTGGCGGGGCCGGGGGCGGGCAGACGAAGAGCGGCGACCAGCAGGTACGGCAGACGCAGAAGGCATCGAAGATGGACATGCAGCAGGCGGGCGAGGGCTCGGAAAAGATCCTGGACGACACGCTGGCGGCGATCCAGCCGCCTGTCGAGTGGGTGTACGGCGCTCCCCTGCAGGAGGCGTGCAGCACCGACCTCAACGAGCCGACGGGCAGGACGACGGTCACCCGCAGCCGCAACATCATGACCGTGGTCTCCCCGCACCGCCGCGGCAGCCTCCTGGGCGTGGTCCAGCGCCACTGGGAGCAGCAGGGCTTCAAGGTCACGAGCGTGCGGAACGACGAGTCGATGCCATGGGTCCGCGCGAGCCGCCCGGACGGCTTCACCGTGTCGCTGCAGGTGGGGAGTGTGGGGAACGTGTTCATCAGCGCGAGTTTTGCGTGCGCGCAGGACTCGGCCATGACGTATCCGGCGGGGACGCCGGGCCGGCCCGGGGGGCCTCGGGCGGAGGAGCTCCGGCCTCGGGAGCGGTCGGAGTTCTGGTCGGCGGAGGAGTGAGGCAGCCGCGTCAGACCTCGACGTCTCGACGTGGTGACGCGACTGCCTCACCGAGCGGCGGTGCAAGCGCGCGACGAGACGTCGGCCGGTCGGCGCCGGAACGCGCCCCGGCCCGGTGCGCGGGGCGGACCCGGTGGACGCGTCCGGGAACGCGGCGGAGCGCTCGCGCGTTGAGGGGGTAGCGGTCGACTAAGGGTGGAGGTGTCCGCAGATGTCCAAGCGCGGGAAGGTGGCGGTTGCCGGAGTCGCGGCAGCCATCGTGTTGTTCTGGGCGGTCGGTTTCTGGGCTGGTCTGCTGGTCCTCATCGGAGTGCCGCTGGGTGCCTATCTGCTGCTGGACTCCTCCCAGCGGCGCCGACTGCGGGGCATATCGAGGAAGCAGCTGGGTCAGTAGTAGTCGCGCATCAGCGCCGTCGCCCACTCCGGCTGGCGGTGTTCGCCCCGCGGGCCGAACTCGGCCATGTACGGCTTCAGGTCCAGGACCGGGGTGCCGTCGACTGCATCCAGACCCTCCACGTGCACGTCGAGGCCGTCCACCTTCACCACCCGGCACCGCGAGAGGCCCAGCCGGTTCGGCCGGTTCTTGCCGCGCTGGGCGAAGATCCCGACCAGCGGCCACTCCTCGTTCCCGCGGGGGTGGCGGGCGCCCGTCTCGATCTTCTCCACGGGCACCCGGTCGAAGTGGTACACCACCTCGACGTGCGAGAAGTCGGCCAGCCCGTACAGTGCCTCCGGGCCGAACCGCTCCCCGTCCAGGCGGATCACGGCCGTCTCCCGTCCCCAGTCGTCGTCGACGACCTCGGCGCGCCCTCCGACCACCACACCCACCGGCTCGGATTGCACCAGCATCACGTCCCCCTCGTGTCAGGCCGGGCGCACGGCGACGCGGTCCAGCGCCGCCAGCAGCTCCTGAAGTTCCGGTAGCCCATGATCCCCCACGCGGGGCACGGGGAGAACCTCCCCCGGCTCCTCGTCGAGCAGGACGAAGGCCGCGTCGTCGGTCCGGGCCACCAGCGACCATCCGGGCCCGTCCACCCGCAGCGTCCGCGCGCCCTCTGCCGCGAAGGAAGAACGCACCCGCCCGGGCGGCGGCGGGCTCTGCGTGTACTCCACCGCTTCCTTCAGCGCCCGCGCGAGCCCCGGGTGCGCCGCGGCCGCCGCCCCGCCGTCCGTCGCGACGCGCTCCCGCCAGTCGGACCACTCCCGGGCGATCTGATCCGCGCCCATCCGCCGCTGTACGGCACCCCACACCTCCGCGGAGGGCGGCGCCAGCGGCACCCGGCCGGTCCCGTCGGCACCCTGCTCGGGGTCGTGCGGTTCCGGGATGCCCGGCGTGGCCACCGACAGGTCCAGCGGCCAGCCCGCCAGCGAGACCACGATGGTCCGCTCGTCGGGGGACAGGTCGTAGTCCATTCCGCAGTCCCAGGAGGCGATCGCCGCGGCCACGAGCGAGACGTCGTCGACGACGACCGTCCAGCGCGCCCCCTCCTCGTCCTGGCCCAGCACCAGCCCGTAGCCGTCCGGCGCCGGCGGTACGCCCAGCAGCGCGCAGGCCTCGGGGAAGTCGTCACCGAGGATGCCCGGAAACTGGGCGGGGGTCAGCAGCACGGCGGTCAGCACGTAGAGCGAGCCGCCGCCCTCATCGTCGGACACGTAGCCTCCCGGTCGCTCTGTCGTCGGCGCACCCTAACCAGCGGGTAACCCCTGCGTCGAGAGCCTGCGGCCGGCGATTTCCAAGGCCGCTACCTGCACGTAGAGTTGGGGACCCGCCACAGAAAGGGACACCCCGGTGCAGCGTTACGACCGGCTGAGGGAGATCCTCCGGCTCGATCCCGACGAAGATTTCCTCACCATCTACCGGCTCACCGCCACCTGTGAATTCCCCTGGGACTTCACCCGGGCCCTGGAACTCGCACTCTTCCGGACCTATGCCGTCCCCAGCATCGGCCGCCTGCTGGCCGAGACCGCCGAGTTCACCGAGCGCCCGCAGAAGCGCTACGACGACACGGCGCTGCTGCTCGACGCCGTCGTGGAGCACGGCTTCGAGAGCGAGACCGCGCGGACGGCGATCCGCCGCATCAACCAGATGCACCGCAGCTACGACATCGGCAACGAGGACATGCGCTACGTCTTGTGCACGTTCGTGGTGATTCCGGCGCGCTGGCTGGATGCGTACGGCTGGCGTCCGATGACCCGCCACGAGCGCCGGGCCTCGGCGAACTACTACGCCACACTCGGCCGACACATGGGCATCAAGGACATTCCGGGCTCCTACGAGGAGTTCGAGGAGACGCTGAACGCCTACGAGCAGTCCCACTTCGGCTGGGACGAGGGCGGCCGCAAGGTCGCCGACTCCACCCTCGGCCTGATGGCCTCCTGGTACCCGGCCCCGCTCGCCCCCGCCGTCCGCGGCGCGAGCCTCGCCCTGCTCGACGAGCCGCTGCTGGACGCCTTCCGCTTCGAGCGCCCCCACCCGCAGGTCCGGCGGCTCGTCCGGGGAGCCCTGCGGCTGCGCGGCCGCGCGGTGCGGCTCCTGCCACCGCGCAGGGCCCCGCACTACGCCCGCCAGAACCCGGAGATCAAGGGTTACCCCCACGGCTACGACGTGGGCGAGCTCGGCACCTTCCCCGTGCCCGGCCCGGGGGGATGCCCCGTGCCGCACCCCCGCCGGCCTGCCGGGGCCGAGGCTCAGCCCCCGATGTGATCCGGGGGGCCGGCGCGCGTCAGGCCTGACGGACCGCGAGCGCCAGGAAGCGGGTGTCCTCGTCGGCGTACGAGGTCATCCGCCAGCCCGAACCGGCCAGCAACGGGCCGAGGTTGTGCTCCGCCCGCATGTCGTCCGGCGTCAGCGCGCGGCCGTGCCGGGCCGCCAGGGCCGCCCGCCCGATCGGATGGAACAGCGCGAGCCGGCCGCCCGGGCGCACCACGCGGGCCAGCTCCCCGAGGTTCGCCTCCGGGTCCGGCAGGTGGGCGATCAGACCCGCCGCGAACACCGCGTCGAGCACCCCGTCGCGCAGTGGCAGCCGGGCGACATCGGCCAGCAGCAGCGCGCCGTCGGCGCCGCGCCCGGCCTGCTGCGCGGCGGACAGCATCTGCGCGGTGAGGTCGGCGCCGAGCACCGTACCGGTCGGGCCGACGGCGGCCCGCAGGGCGGCCAGCGCCCGCCCGGTCCCGCACCCCGCGTCGAGCACCCGGTCCCCGGGCCGCAGCCCGAACTCGCCCACGGCGCGCTGGAAGGCCGGCCCGTCGTCGGGGAACTTCCGGTCCCAGTCGGCGGCGCGCGCCCCGAAGAAGTCCTGCACGTGCGTGTGGTCCTCGCTCATGTGGACATGATCCCCCACCGCGCCGCCGCTTCACCGGGCCCGTCCGCCCCACGCGTGGGGACCGTGGGCAAGGTGGCACGCGGCGTGATCGAAGGCGAACGTATCTCTGTCATATTCCAGCAGTTCCAGCGTCTTTCGAAATGCGCCCCTTGTTCGTGGCCTCACCCGGACTAGCGTCCCGGGGCCATGGGACACCTCGACCACGCGGCCTACGGCTGGCTGACCCCCGTACTCTCCTACGTGATGGCATCGATAGGTGCCGCCCTCGGCCTGCGCTGCACCGTACGCGCGCTCGCCGCCACCGGCTCCTCGCGCCGCAACTGGCTCCTCACGGCGGCCTCCGCCATCGGCACCGGCATCTGGACGATGCACTTCGTCGCCATGCTCGGCTTCGACGTCACCGGCACCGAGATCCACTACAACGTGCCGCTGACCATCCTCAGCCTGCTCGTCGCCGTACTGGTCGTCGGCTCCGGTGTCTTCGCCGTCGGCTACGGCAGGAACCGCGGCCGCGCCCTCTTCCTCGGCGGCCTCACCACGGGCCTCGGCGTCGCGAGCATGCACTACCTCGGCATGGCCGCCCTGCGCCTGCACGGCAGGATCACCTACGCACCGCTCACCGTCGGCCTCTCGGTCGCCATCGCGGTGGTCGCGGCCACCGCCGCCCTCTGGGCCGCGCTCAACATCAAGTCACCGGTCGCCGTCGCCGTGGCCTCCCTCGTCATGGGCGCCGCCGTCAGCAGCATGCACTACACCGGGATGATGGCCGTCGCGGTCCGCGTCACGCCGTCCGACCACGCACTGCCCGGCGCGACCGCCATGCAGTTCATCTTCCCGCTCGCGGTCGGGCTCGGCTCCTACCTCTTCATCACCTCGGCCTTCGTCGCGCTCTCCCCGACCGCCGACGAACGCGCCGCCTCCGCCTCGGCCGCCCGGCACCTGGGTGAGCAGGCCGCGCCGCCCCTGCCCGCCCGCTGACGCCCGACCAGGACCGCAGGAACGAGGAGCCCATGCGCATTCCCCGCAGACAACCGGCAGCGGCGGCGCCGCAACTGCCCGCGCCGCCGGTACGCGGGCGCCGGGCCCACGCCGGACCGCCCGCCGACGAAGCACGGGCGGCAGAGCAGGACACCGCGGCATGGGAGAGCGCGGTCGGGCAGGACGCGGCGCGGGGGAGCGGGCACGCGCCACCCGCGCCCGGCGGCGCCCCCGCACCCGGCCCGCGGCGGGGACTGCGTCCCCGGACCGTCCGCGCAAAGATCGTCTCCCTGCTGATGGTGCCGGTGGTCTCGCTGCTCGCCCTCTGGGGCTTCGCCACCGTCAGCACCGCCCAGGACATCGCCCGGCTCAGCCGGGTCCAGCGGGTCGACGCCCAGGTCCGCACCCCCGTCGTCGCCGCCGTCACCGAGCTCCAAGCCGAACGGCGCGCGGCCCTGCGCCACCTGGCCGACCCCGCTGCCGGCCAGGACGGCGCTCTGGATCAGCAGTCGCGCCGCACCGATGCGGCCGTGGCGCGGCTGCGCCTCGGCGACCGCCACACCGTGGCCGAATCCGGCGACTACCGCAGCGACGTCGTCGTCCGCCTCGACGCCTTCGTCGCCGCCGCCGAGGGGCTGGGATCCGCCCGCAAGGAGATCGCGGACCGCCGCGCCACCCCCGACGCGGCCTACGAGACGTACACGCACGTCCTCGACACCGCCCTGGCCGTCAGCGGCTCCCTCGCCGGCGGTGAGCGGGCCGAACTCGGCCCCGACGCCCGTGTCCTGCTCGAATTCGCCCGCGCCGGCGAACTGCTCGCGCGGGAGGACGCGCTGCTGACGGTACCGGGCCCGCGCACCGCCGAAACGCTTCGGCGTCTCACCGCGGTCATCGAGACCCGCCGCGCCCTCGTCGCGAGCTCCACCGCCGACCTGCCCACCGCCCAGCAGGACGCCTGGCAGTCCGTCGCCAAGAGCGCCGCCTATGCCGAGCTCACCGCCGCCGAGGACCGGGTGCAGGCCGCCGGAGCCGCCAAGGACGTCCGCGGTGCACCCGCGGGATGGGACGCCGCGTACACCGGCATCAGCAGCTCGATCCGGGAGATCGAGCAGGCGGCGCACACCGCGGCGGTCTCCCGCAGCGACTCCTTCGCCCGGGGCGCGCTCAGCCCGGCCGGAGCCGCCGTGCTGCTGGGCCTGGCCGCCGTCGCCGCCTCCCTCGTCATCTCCGTACGCATCGGGCGCGCCCTCCTCGTCGAGCTCGTCTCGCTGCGCAACACCGCGCTGGAGATCGCCCACCGCAAACTCCCGCACGCCATGGACCGGCTGCGCGCAGGCCAGGAGATCGACGTCGATGCCGAGACCCCGCCGGGACCGGCTGCCGACGACGAGATCACCCAGGTCGGCGAGGCGCTGGCGACCGTCCACCGGGCGGCCCTCGGCGCCGCCGTCGAGAGGGCCGAGCTGGCCAGCGGAGTCAGCGGGGTCTTCGTCAACCTCGCCCGGCGCAGCCAAGTCCTGGTGCACAAGCAGCTCACCCTGCTCGACTCGATGGAGCGGCGCGCCGACGACCCCGGCGAGCTCGGCGACCTGTTCCGCCTCGACCACCTCACGACGCGGATGCGCCGGCACGCCGAGAGCCTGATCATCCTGTCGGGCGCGGCCCCGGGGCGGGCCTGGCGGATGCCGGTGCCGCTGACCAATGTCGTACGCGCCGCCGTGTCGGAGATCGAGGACTATCCGCGGATCGAGGTCCGGCAACTGGCCGAGGCGGCGGTCATCGGCGGCGCCGTCGCCGACCTCACGCACCTGCTCGCCGAACTCATCGAGAACGGCGCCCAGTTCTCACCGCCGCACACCAAGGTCCACGTCAGCGGCGAGCCCGTCGGCGCCGGATACGTGCTGGAGGTCGAGGACCGGGGGCTCGGCATGGGCCCCGAATCCCTCCACGAGGCCAACCGGCGCATCGAACAGTCCGAGGCGCTCGACCTCTTCGACAGCGACCGGCTCGGACTGTTCGTGGTCAGCCGCCTCGCCGCCCGGCACGGGGTGAAGGTGCACCTGCGCCCGTCACCGTACGGGGGCACGACCGCGGTGGTGCTGCTGCCGAACTCCCTGCTCCAGGGCGTGTTGGCGGCCTCCTCCCCGGGAACCGCAGGCGCATCGGGCGCATCAGGCGCATCCGGCACGTTCGGCACGGTGGTCACACCGGGCGCAGCGGCGGCTCCGGCGCAGCCCCCTGAACCGGTCGCGACGCCGAAGCAGCAGCCGCGCGCGCCGGGAGCCGTACCTGCGCCCGCGCCCGTGCCCGCGCCGGCGCCCGTACCTGCGCCCGCGCCCGTGATGACGGTCGTACGGGAGGAGCAGCCCCGCCCGGCCTCCGTGGCACCGCTGCGGCCGCGCGGCTCAGGCGGCGCCGCTCCCCGTACCCCCTCGGGGCCGGCACGGGCACCGGCAGAGGCAGCGGCCGCCGAACTTCCGCGCCGCGTACGGCAGGCCAGTCTGGTCCCGCAGCTGCGCGAGGCTCCCGCCGCCGAAGAGCCGGCGGGCTCACACCTCCCCGGGGCCGACGCGCCGGGGCGCAGCCCGGAACAGGCCCGGGACCGTATGGCGGCCTACCGGGCCGGCTGGGTCCGCGGGGCCCAGGAGAACTCCGCCCACGCAGGCGGCGAAGGAGAGCAGCGATGATCGAACACCACAGAAGCAGCAGCCTCGACGGCGGGCGCCGGTCCGGCGAACTGGACTGGCTGCTGGACGACCTGGTGGTCCGGGTCCGCGAGGTCCGGCACGCCGTGGTCCTGTCCAACGACGGGCTGGCGGTGGGCGCGTCCAGCGCGCTCAGCCGTGAGGACGCGGAACACCTGGCGGCCGTCGCCTCCGGCTTCCACAGTCTGGCGAAGGGCGCGGGCCGGCACTTCCACGCCGGGGGCGTGCGCCAGACGATGGTGGAGATGGACGAGGGCTTCCTCTTCGTCGCGGCCGCCGGGGACGGTTCGTGCCTGGCCGTGCTCAGCGCAGCCAGCGCCGACATCGGGCTGATCGCCTATGAGATGGCCCGGCTGGTGAAGCGGGTCGGGGAGCACCTCTACACCCCGCCCCGGTTCGCGGCGCAGCCGCCGGCCGCGGGCTGAGGCGGCGGTCCGGCACATGGAAGGCCAGTGGTACGACGCCGACGCGGGCCCGCTCGTCCGCCCGTACGCGATGACGGGCGGACGGACGAAGCCGGGACCCCACGGTGTCCGGTTCGACCTGATCGCGCTGGTCGTCGTGGATCCGGGGGGCACGGACCCCGCGGCGGAGTCGCTGCTCGGCCCCGAGCACCGGGCGCTGCTCGGGCTCTGCCGGTCCGAGACCCAGTCGGTGGCGGAACTCGCCGCCGATGCGGACCTGCCCGTGGGCGTGGTGCGGGTGCTGCTCGGGGACCTGCTGGAGGCGGGGCACGTCAAGGTGAGCCGGCCGGTGCCGCCCGCCCGGTTGCCGGACGAGCGGATTCTGCGTGAAGTCATCGAGGGATTGCGAGCGCTGTGATGGGACACGAGGACGGAACCGGGGCCGGAGCGGACGGTGAACTGGCTTCTCTCGCGCTGAAGATTCTCGTGGCGGGCGGCTTCGGCGTCGGCAAGACCACGCTGGTCGGCGCGGTCAGCGAGATCCGGCCGCTGCGGACGGAGGAACTGCTCAGCGAGGCGGGCGAGACGGTCGACGACACGGACGGGGTGGCGCAGAAGACGACCACGACCGTGGCCATGGACTTCGGGCGGATCACCATCCGGTCCGGGCTGGCGCTCTACCTGTTCGGTACGCCGGGCCAGGACCGGTTCTGGTTCCTGTGGGACGAGCTGTCCCAGGGCGCGCTGGGGGCGGTCGTGCTCGCCGACACCCGGCGGCTGGAGGACTGCTTTCCGGCGGTGGACTACTTCGAGCACCGCCGGATCCCCTTCGTGGTCGCCGTCAACTGCTTCAGGGGCGCGCGCGGTTACGGCGCGCACGAGGTGGCGCGGGCGCTGGACCTGGAGCACGGGACACCGGTGGTGCTGTGCGACGCACGGGACAAGGACTCGGGGAAGGAAGTGCTGATCAGGCTGGTCGAGTACGCAGGCAGGGTGCACACGGCCCGACTTCTGGACTCGGTGGAGCCGCAGGCCGGTCCGGTGTGAACCGGGCCGCGCACGGCTCTTGCGCCATCTTCCTCGCCACGAGGACATCACCTTGCCCCAAAGCCGCTGGTGGGGAAGGCTGGCGGGCACTACTACGCGGGGTGGGGCGCGGCCACGGAGGCGGCGTCGACGGGGAGGGGCTCGACATGGCATTGGACAAGCAGCTCGACTGGCTCCTGGACGACCTCACGCGCCGGGTCCAGCAGGTCCGGCATGCGGTGGTGCTGTCCAACGACGGCCTGGTGACGGGCGCGAGCGCCGGGCTGGCCCGGGAGGACGCGGAGCATCTGGCGGCCGTGGCGGCGGGTCTGCAGAGCCTGGCGAAGGGATCGGGACGGCACTTCCGGGCCGGCGAGGTACGCCAGACCATGGTCGAGTACGACGAAGGCGTCCTGTTCGTCATGGCGGCGGGCGCGGGGAGCAGCCTGTGCGTCCTCAGCGCCGACGAGGCGGACATCGGGCAGGTCGCCTACGAGATGACGCTGCTGGTCAACCGGGTCGGCGAGCACCTGGGCGTGGCGGAACGACGGATCACCGGAGGCTGAGTCCAGGGTGCCCGGCAGAGTTATCCACAGGCCTGGCCGGCTGTCGTAGCACTGAGTTACGGTCTTTACACAGAGTGATCGCGATCGCGGTCGCCACGCGTGGGGGAGGACCGTCATGAAGGTTGCAGTCGAAGCCGCTCAGGCCGTACGGGTGGAAGTGCCATCGCAGCGGATCGTGGGCGGGGCCCGGGCCGCCGGGGAACTGGGGCTCAGCCGGAGCGAGTTCGCCCGGGCCGTTCAGTTGGGGCTCGTACGTCCCGAGCCGTCGGTGCGCGGCGCAGGCGCAGCCTATGCGCAGGCCGAGCTGGACCGGGTCACATCCGCCGAGGGCTTTCCGCAGGCACTGCGGGCGCAGGTCGAGACCGTCGCCGGAGCGGAGGCCGCGGGAGGTGTACTGGGCATCAGCCCCGGCCGGTTCACCCGGCTGGCCCGGTGCGGACACCTCACCCCGGTCGGCTACCGGATCAACCGGTACCGGGCGGTGGTGTGGCTCTATCTCGCCGAGGAGCTGAGGCAGTTCGCCGCCCGGGAGCCCGGCATGCTGCGGGGGAGTGCGCCCCCGGGGGACCGGGAGCTGATGGAGGCCAAGGCGGATCTGCGCCCGCGGGCGTGGCGCGCCCGGCATGTGGGGCTGTTGCTGAGACGAACCGCCGACCCCTGGGAGCGGGCTGCCGTTCTGGCCTCGGTGCTCCCGGAGGACGAGGTGTGCGAGGCAGTGCCCGACCCGGCGGAGCGGACCGTGCTCGCCGCGCTCGCTCCGCCCCCGCCGTACGGGCACCCGCAGATTCCGGCCGCGGCGGCCGTGGCGGTCCGGCTGCTGCGGGCCGGGCCGCCGGACGAGATCGACTGGTACCGCACCAGTCTGGACTTCGCGCTCAGCGGGGCCCGGGGTCAGTCGAAGTCGACGGGGGAGAGGGGGCCGACGTAGACCCAGGCCCCGCCCTCCCGCGTGAAGCTGCTGTGCTCGTGCAGGGAACCGGTGTGCCCGCCCTCGCGGTAGTGCGCCCGGAACTCCACCGAACCCTCCGTGTCGAACATCCCGCCGCGCTCGGCGGCGAGGATCTCCAGTCGCAGCCAGCGCTGTCCGGGATCCAGGTCGAGCCGGCCGGGCCGGGTGTCCGGGTGCCAGGAGCGCAGCAGGTAGGCGGTGTCGCCGACGGCGAAGGCGCTGAAGCGGGAGCGCATCAGCAGCTCGGCGGTGGGCGCCTGGCGCTCACCGGAGTGGAAGCGGCCGCAGCACTGCGGGTAGGCGGCGGGCAGCCCGCAGGGACAGGGGAGGGCCGGGGAGGTCATGGATGCGCTCAGTTCTCCGGGTTCGGTTCGGCCGACGGGGATGCGGCCGGGGGGTGGGGATACGGGCGGAAGAGGCCTTCCTGGACCACGGAGACCAGGAGCCTGCCCTCCAGGTCGTAGATGCGGCCCCGGGCCAGGCCCCGGCCGCCGTGCGCGATGGGTGACTCCTGGTCGTACAGGAACCACTCGTCCGCGCGGAACGGCCGGTGGAACCACATCGCGTGGTCCAGGGAGGCCATGTCGAAGCCGCGCACGCCCCACAGCGGTTCCACGGGGATGCGCACGGCGTCGAGGAGGGTCATGTCACTGGCGTAGGTGAGGGCGCAGGTGTGCACGAGCGGGTCGTCGCCCAGCGGCCCGACCGCTCGCATCCACACCGCGCTGCGCGGATCGGCGTCCTTGAGCTCCTCGGGGGTCCAGCGGAGCCGGTCCGCGTACCGGATGTCGAACGGCTGGCGGCGGGCCATCCGCTCCAGGGCCTCGGGCAGCGCGCCCAAGTGCTCGCGGATCTCGTCGACGACCTTCGGGAGCGTGTCCGGGTGGGGGAAGTCGAGGCGAGGAGGCAGCTGGTGTTCGATGCTGCCCTCCTCCGGATGGTGGAAGGAGGCGGTCAAATTGAAGATCGTTTTGCCCTGCTGGACCGCGGTGACGCGCCGGGTGGTGAAGGACCGCCCGTCGCGCACCCGTTCCACCTGGTACACGATCGGCACCCCGGGGATGCCGGGGCGCAGGAAGTACGCGTGCAGGGAGTGGACCGGGCGGTCGCTCTCGGTGGTGCGGCCGGCGGCCACCAGGGCCTGGCCGGCGACCTGCCCGCCGAAGACCCGCTGGAGGGATTCCTGCGGGCTGGCGCCGCGGAAGATGTTGACCTCGATCTGCTCCAGGTCGAGCAGATCGACCAGTCTCTCGGCGGGGTTCGTCATCAGGGGTTCTCCACTGTCGGGCCCGGCAGGGCGGGTCGCTGGCGGGTGGGGCGCTCTCCCGGACGGAGTCCGGGAGAGCTCAGAGCGCGCCGAGTTCGCCGACCGAGGTCAGCCGGATGACCGCCCGGCCCTCCTCGTCGGACGCGGCGAGGTCGACCTCGGCACTGATGCCCCAGCCATGGTCCCCGGCCGGGTCCGCGAAGGTCTGGCGGACGCGCCACAGACCGTGGGCCGGGTCCTCCTCGATCTGCAGCAGCTTCGGGCCGCGCGCGTCGGGGCCCGTGCCCAGGTCGTCGTACTCGTCCCAGTAGGCGTCCATGGCCTCGCCCCACGCGTCGGCGTCCCAGCCCGACTCGCCGTCCAGCTCGCCCAGCTCGTCGATGCGGTCCAGGGCGGCCAGTTCCACCCGGCGGAACATGGCGTTGCGGACCAGGACGCGGAAGGCGCGCGCGTTCGCGGTGACCGGCTTGACCTGGTCGGCCTTCTCCTGGGCTTCCTCCGCCGTCTCCACCTCCGGGTTCGCCAGCTGCTCCCACTCGTCGAGGAGGCTGGAGTCGACCTGGCGGACGAGCTCGCCCAGCCAGGCGATGAGGTCCTGGAGGTCCTCGGACTTCAAGTCGTCCGGGATGGTGTGGTCGAGCGCCTTGTACGCACTGGCCAGGTAGCGCAGCACGATGCCCTCGGTGCGGGCGAGCTCATAGAAGGAGGTGAACTCGGTGAAGGTCATCGCGCGTTCGTACATGTCGCGGATGATCGACTTCGGGGAGACCGGGTGGTCGCCGACCCACGGGTGGCTCTTGCGGTACACGTCGTAGGCGTGCAGGAGGAGCTCTTCGAGCGGCTTGGGATAGGTGACGTCCTGGAGCCGTTCCATCCGCTCCTCGTACTCGACGCCGTCGGCCTTCATCGCGCCCACGGCGATGCCGCGTTCCTTGTTCTGCTGGGCCGCCAGGATCTGGCGAGGGTCGTCCAGCGTGGACTCCACGACCGAGACCATGTCGAGCGCGTAGGAGGGGGACTCGGGGTCGAGCAGGTCGAAGGAGGCCAGGGCGAAGGTGGACAGCGGCTGGTTCAGTGCGAAGTCCTGCTGGAGGTCGACCGTGAGCCGGACGGTGCGGCCCTCCGCGTCCGGGGTGTCGAGCTTCTCCACCACGCCGCCGTCCAGCAGCGAGCGGTAGATGGCGATCGCCCGGCGGATGTGGCGCAGCTGTGCCTTGCGCGGCTCGTGGTTGTCCTCAAGCAGGTGCCGCATCGCCTGGAAGGCATCGCCCGGCCGGGCGATGACCGACAGCAGCATGATGTTGGTGACCTTGAAGCGGGAGGTGAGCGGCTCCGGGTCGGCGGCGATCAGCTTCTCGAAGGTGGTGTCCGACCAGGCGACGAAGCCCTCGGGAGCCTTCTTGCGCACCACCTTGCGGCGCTTCTTCGGGTCGTCACCCGCCTTCGCGAGCGCCTTCTCGTTCTCGATGACGTGCTCGGGTGCCTGGGCGACCACGAAGCCCGCCGTGTCGAAGCCGGCGCGTCCGGCCCGGCCGGCGATCTGGTGGAACTCACGGGCGCGCAGCGTCCGCACCCGGTTGCCGTCGTACTTGGTGAGCGCGGTGAACAGCACCGTGCGGATCGGGACGTTGACGCCGACGCCGAGGGTGTCGGTACCGCAGATCACCTTCAGCAGCCCCGCCTGGGCCAGCTTCTCCACCAACCGCCGGTACTTGGGCAGCATGCCCGCGTGGTGCACGCCGATACCGTGCCGCACGTAGCGCGAGAGGTTCTGGCCGAACTTGGTGGTGAAACGGAAGTTGCCGATCAGCTCCGCGATCTTGTCCTTCTCCTCGCGGGTGCACATGTTGATGCTCATCAGCGACTGCGCCCGTTCGACCGCTTGGGCCTGGGTGAAGTGCACGATGTAGACCGGAGCCTGCCGGGTCTCCAGCAGCTCGGTGATGGTGTCCGTAATGGGCGTGGTGACGTACTCGTACGACAGCGGGACGGGCCGGGTCGCGGAGCGGACCACCGAGGTCGGGCGGCCGGTGCGCCGGGTCAGGTCCTCCTCGAACCGCTTCACGTCGCCGAGGGTCGCGGACATCAGGACGAACTGTGCCTGCGGGAGCTCCAGCAGCGGGATCTGCCAGGCCCAGCCGCGGTCCGGCTCCGCATAGAAGTGGAACTCGTCCATCACGACCTGGCCGATGTCGGCGTACTTGCCGTCGCGCAGGGCGATGGAGGCCAGCACCTCCGCGGTGCAGCAGATCACCGGGGCGTCGGCATTGACCGAGGCGTCGCCGGTCAGCATGCCGACGTTCTCCGTGCCGAACAGCTTGCACAGGTCGAAGAACTTCTCCGAGACCAGCGCCTTGATCGGCGCGGTGTAGAAGGTGACCTTGTCCTGGGCGAGCGCGGTGAAGTGCGCGCCGGCCGCGACCAGGCTCTTGCCGGAGCCGGTCGGAGTGGACAGGATCACGTTCGCTCCGGAGACGACCTCGATCAGCGCCTCCTCCTGAGCCGGGTACAGGGTGATGCCCTGATCCTCCGCCCACGAGGAGAAAGCCTCGAAGAGGGCGTCGGGGTCGGCGTCGGGCGGGAGCTGATCAATGAGGGTCACACCCCCCATCTTGCCTGGCTTCCCCCCGGATGAGGGAACCGGCGGAAGGATCGAAGATCATCGCCGGTACGCTGTGCCGTTGACCGGGCCCGATCGACACCGTCAACGGGGCCCGAACACCACATGACTGGGCGGGGAACGACCATGATGGGTCCGGCGCACTCACTGTCCGGGGCGGCAGCCTGGCTGGGGGTCGGAGCGGCCGCCGCGGCCGCCGGGCACCCGATGCCCTGGCCGGTCCTCGTCGTCGGCGCGCTCATCTGCGCCGGCGCGGCCCTCGCGCCCGACCTCGACCACAAGTCGGCGACGATCTCGCGCGCCTTCGGGCCGCTGTCCCGCGGACTGTGCGAGGTGGTCGACAAGATCTCCTACGCCGTCTACAAGGCCACCCGGGCCCCGAAGGACGCCCGCCGCAGCGGCGGCCACCGCACGCTGACGCACACCTGGCTATGGGCCGTCCTCATCGGTGCCGGCTCCTCCGTGCTCGCGGCCACCACCGACCGCTGGGGCGTGCTCGTCCTGCTCTTCGTGCACCTGGTGCTCGCCGTCGAAGGCCTGCTGTGGCGGGCCGCCCGGATGTCCAGCGACGTGCTCGTCTGGCTGCTCGGCGCCACCAGCGCCTGGATCCTGGCCGGCGTCCTCGACCAGCCGGGCAACGGCGCCGGCTGGCTCTTCACCGGTCCCGGCCAGGAGTACCTGTGGCTGGGCCTGCCCGTCGTCCTCGGCGCCCTGGTCCACGACATCGGCGACGCCCTGACGGTTTCCGGCTGCCCGATCCTGTGGCCCGTACCGATCGCGGGGAAGCGCTGGTACCCCATCGGTCCGCCGAAGGGAATGCGCTTCCGCGCGGGCAGCTGGGTGGAGCTCAAGCTCCTGATGCCCGTGTTCATGCTGCTCGGCGGCGTGGGCGGCGCCTCCGCCCTCGGGTTCATCTAGCCCGGGGGAATCCAGGCGCCGCCCGCGTCCCGCCCGCCCGACCGCCGGTCCTGCCGTCAGCCGTGCCAGGACCGCCACAGGGCCGCGTACGCCCCGTCCGCGGCGACCAGCTCGTCGTGCGAGCCCAGCTCGCTGATCCGGCCGCCCTCGACGACCGCGATCACGTCCGCGTCGTGCGCCGTGTGCAGGCGGTGGGCGATGGCGATGACCGTACGGCCGTCGAGCACCCGGGCCAGCGAGCGCTCCAGGTGCCGGGCGGCGCGCGGGTCCAGCAGCGAGGTGGCCTCGTCCAGCACCAACGTGTGCGGATCGGCCAGCACCAGCCGCGCCAGCGCGATCTGCTGGGCCTGCGCCGGGGTCAGCGCCGTCCCGCCGGAGCCGACCTCGGTGTCCAGGCCCGCTTCCAGGGCCCGGGCCCAGCCGTCCGCGTCGACCGCGCCGAGCGCGGCCCACAGCTCCGCGTCCCCTGCTCCGGTACGTGCCAGCCGCAGGTTGTCCCGCAGCGTGCCCACGAACACGTGGTGCTCCTGGTTGACCAGCGCCACCTGCTCCCGGACCCGCTCCGCCGGCATGTGCGAGAGCCGGGCCCCGCCCAGGGTCACCTCGCCGGTCCGCGGAGCATAGATGCCCGCCAGCAGCCGGCCCAGGGTGGACTTGCCCGCACCCGAGGGCCCCACCAGCGCCATCCGCGTCCCCGAGGGCACCGACATCGACACCTCGTGCAGAACGTCCACGCCCTCCCGGTAGCCGAACCGGACCCCGTCGGCCCGCACCTCCCGCCCGGCCGGGGACACTGCCGCGTCGCCCGCGTCCGGCTCGATCTCCCGTACGCCCACCAGCCGGGCCAGCGAGACCTGGGCCACCTGGAGCTCGTCGTACCAGCGCAGGATCAGGCCGATCGGGTCGACCAGCATCTGAGCCAGCAGCGCACCCGTGGTCAGCTGCCCGACCGACATCCAGCCGTGCAGCACGCAGTAGCCGCCGATCATGAGCACGGCCCCGAGGATCGTCACGAAGGTGACGTTGACGACGGGGAAGAGGACCGACCGCAGGAACAGCGTGTACCGCTCCCATGCCGTCCACTCCTTGATCCGCCGTTCCGACAGCGCGATCCGGCCCGGCCCCAGGCGGTGCGCCTCGACCGTGCGGCCCGCGTCCACCGTCTCGGTGAGCGCCGCCGCGACGGCCGCGTACCCCGCCGCCTCCGACCGGTACGCCGAGGGCGCCCGCCGGAAGTACCAGCGGCAGCCGCCCACCAGTACGGGAAGCGCCACCAGCACGGCCAGCGCCAGCTGCGGCGCCGTCACCGTGAGCGCCCCGAAGAGCAGTCCGGCCCAGACCACCCCGACGGCCAGCTGCGGCACGGCTTCCCGCATCGCGTTGGCCAGCCGGTCGATGTCGGTGGTGATCCGGGACAGCAGGTCACCGGTGCCCGCCCGCTCCAGTACGCCCGGCGGCAGCCCCACCGACCGCACGAGGAAGTCCTCGCGCAGGTCCGCGAGCATCTCCTCGCCGAGCATCGCCCCGCGCAGCCGCACCAGCCGGACGAACAGGGTCTGCACGGCGAGCGCCAGCGCGAACAACAGCGCCACGCGCTCCAGATGCAGTTCGCGCGCCCCCGCCGCGAGCTCGTCCACGACCCGGCCCAGCAGAGAGGGGCCGACCATGGAGGCGATCACCGCGACCGCGTTGACGGTCACCAGCACCGCGAAGGCCCGCCGGTGCCGCCGCAGCAGGCCGCGCACATAGCCCCGTACGGTCGCCGGCGTGCCCACGGGCAGGGTGGCGGCCGATTCGGGGGCCGCCGGATCGTGTTCCGGTGGCGCCACGCCGATCATGCCGATTCCTCGATCTCTGTGAGTTCTTCTTCCAGCCGGACGATCTCCACGCGGGCGAGCCGCTGCTCCTCGTCGGTCTCGCGGGTGACGACCGCCCGGTAGAGCGGCTCCGCCTGGAGCAGCGCCCGGTGCGTACCGCTCGCCGCGACCGCGCCCTCGTGGATCAGGACGACCCGGTCCGCGCGGTCCAGCAGCAGCGGCGAGGAGGCCAGGACCACCGTGGTGCGCCCGGCCCGCAGGGCGGCGATCCCGTCGGCGATCCGTGCCTCGGTGTGCGAGTCCACCGCCGAGGTCGGCTCGTCCAGGACCAGCACCTCCGGATCGGTCGACAGGGACCGGGCCAGGGCCAGCCGCTGGCGCTGGCCGCCGGACAGTGACCGGCCGCGCTCGGTGATCCGTGCGTCCATCGGATCGTCCACGCCGTCCGGCGCCGACTGCAGCAGCGCGTCCAGGACGTCCGCGCACTGCGCGGCGGCGAGCGCCGCCGCGGGCTCCACCGCCCCGGACGCCGGTACGTCGAACAGCTCGCGCAGCGTCCCCGACAGCAGCACCGGATCCTTGTCCTGTACGAGGACCAGCGTGCGCGCCGTGTCCAGCGCGAGGTCGTCCAGCGCGACCCCGCCGAGCAGCACCGACGCTCCCTCGGCCGGACCGCTGCCGTCGGCGGGATGGCCGCCGAGGCGTTCGGCGAGCCGGCCCGCCAGGTCCGGGTCCCCGCACACCACGGCGGTGAACAGCCCCGACGGGGCCAGCAGCCCGGTCACCGGGTCGTACAGGTCACCGCCCGCCGCCGGGGCCTGCGCGGCCCGCGCGGGAGCCGTCGGTCGCGCGGAGGCCTCCGTCCGCGACAGCGCCAGCACCCGGGCGGCCCGCTGGGCGGAGGGCCGGGAGAAGGAGTACGCCATCGCGATCTCCTCGAAGTGCCGCAGCGGGTAGAGCATCGTGGCCACCGCGCTGAAGGCGGCGACGAGTTCACCGACCGCCAGCCGGCCGTCCAGCACGAGCGCCGAGCCGTACCAGACCACCGTGATCAGCAGCGCTCCCGGCAGCAGCACCTGGATCGCCGAGATCAGCGCCCACATCCGGGCGCTGCGCACGGCGGCCTCGCGCACGTCCTGCGAGGCCTCGCGGTAGCGGCCGAGGAAGAGTTCCTCACCGCCGATGCCCCGCAGGACCCGCAGGCCCGCCACGGTGTCGGACGCCAGTTCGGTGGCCTTGCCCGCCTTCTCGCGCTGCACGTCGGCACGCCGGGTGGCGCGCGGCAGCAGCGGCAGCACGGACAGGGCCAGTACGGGGACGCCGATCGCTACCACGACGCCGATCGCGGGCGCGTAGAACAGCAGGCCGACGCAGATGGCGACGACGGCGAAGGCGGCGGCGAGGAAGCGCGAGACCGCCTCGACGAACCAGCCGATCTTCTCCACGTCACCCGTGGAGACCGCCACCACCTCGCCGGCCGCCACGCGCCGGGTCAGGGCCGAGCCGAGCTCCGCGGTCTTGCGGGCGAGCAGCTGCTGCACGCGGGCCGCGGCGGTGATCCAGTTGGTGACGGCGGTCCGGTGCAGCATGGTGTCGCCCACCGAGATCGCGGTGCCGATCACGAGCAGCAGCCCGCCGACCAGCAGCAGCCGGGAGCCGTCGGGCTCCACGACCGCGTCGACCCCCAGGCCCACCGTGTACGGCAGTCCGGCGACACCGCAGAAGTGCACCAGCCCCCAGCACAGGCTCTTGACCTGTGCGCCGAGTTGGCCGCGCCCGAGCCACACCAGGAAGCGCGGACCGGAGCGGGCGTCGGGTACCCCGGGATCCGGATAGGGAAGATCGCTGATCTGCATGACGCCCCATGACGGTCGAGTGGTTCAAACCGTGCAAGGTTCGCGTTCCGGGCCGGTCCCCGGCAATCGATTTTGCGTTGGCCAAGGGCTGACGCAACGGGGTTTACCGCGGGCCGTCGGCGGGGCGCGGGCTCCCGCGCCGGGTGGCGCGCTCCAGAGCCAGCAGCGCCGAGTGGTAGGCGCGGCCGGTGGCCCGGACCATCGCGACCTCGCACATCCGGTTCGCCGACAAGTGCAGGTCGAACTCCCGTTCCCCGACCTCCGCGGCCTCTTGGGCGGTCGCCGCGCGCGTCAACTCCGGGTGGAGCATGCCCCGGTCGCCCGCGAAACCGCAGCAGCCCGCGTCGAGCGGAACCACCACCTCGCCCGCGCACGCGCCGGCCACCGCCCGCAGGTCGCCCTCATCGCCCAAGTGGCGCATCGAGCAGGTGGGATGGAGCACCGCCGAGTCCGCGACCTGCCGGATCTCCAGCTCCGGCAGCAGTTCCCGCGCCGCCCACACGACGGAGTCGACGATCCGCAGTTCGTCGTGCAGCACCCGGTTGTCGTCGGTGAGGTACGGGACCACCTCGTGCGCGAGGCCCAGCGTGCAGGACGACGCGTCGACCACGAGCGGCAGCCGCCCGCCCGCCGTCCAGCCCCAGGCCGCCTCCACGATCCGGTTGGCCATCACCCGGTTCCCGGCCTCGTACCCCTTCGAGTGCCAGATGGTCGCGCAGCAGGTGCCGGTGACGTCCGGGGGGATCCACACCGGCTTCCCGGCCCGCTCCGAGACGGCCACCACGGCCTCCGGCAGGGAGGGTTCGCCACGGCCGCCGTGTTCGCCGTTGCCGGCATGGCCGCCATGTCCGCCGTGGCCGCCGTGTTTTCCGCCCGGTCCGCCGAAGATCCGGTTGACGCAGGCCGGGTAGTACACGGCCGCAGCCCCCACCCGCCGCGTCACGGGGAGCCCAGCTGCGGCCGCGCCCGGGAGCTGCGGCAGCCACCGCGGAACCAGGTCGGGCCGTACGGCCCTGCGCACCGCCTCCGTCAGCGCCTCCACCGCACGGTCCCCGACCCGGTCGCGGATCCGGTCGGCGGCGGCCACGGCCAGCCGCGCGGCGCCCTCGACGGCCTTGAACCGCCGGGCGGCGAGTTCGGCGGCACGCTCCTCGCGCGCACTGTGCCGGCGGCGGCGCAGGTCCCTCACCAGTGCACCGGTGTCGATGCCGACGGGGCAGGCCAGGGAGCAGCCGCCGTCGGCCGCGCAGGTGTCCACCGCGTCGTACCCGTACGCGTCGAGCAGCCCGTCCAGCACCCGGGAGCCGGGCCGCTGGCGCATCATCTCCCGCCGCAGCACGATCCGTTGGCGGGGGGTGGTGGTCAGGTCCTTGCTGGGGCAGACCGGTTCGCAGAAGCCGCACTCGATGCAGGGGTCGGCCACCGCCTCCACCTGCGGAATGGTCTTCAGCCCGCGCAGGTGGGCCTTCGGATCCCGGTCCAGCAGGATGCGCGGGGCGAGCACCCCGTCCGGGTCGACGACCCGCTTGGTGCGCCACATCAGCCCGGTGGCCTTCGGCCCCCATTCCAGTTCCAGGAAGGGGGCGATGTTGCGCCCGGTGGAGTGCTCGGCCTTCAGCGAGCCGTCGAACCGCTCGACGGTCAGGCGGCAGAAGTCGTCCATGAAGGCCGCGTACCGCTCCACCTCGGCGGGCCGCGCCGCGTCGAAGGCGAGCAGGAAGTGCAGGTTGCCGTGGGCCGCGTGCCCGGCGACGGCCGCGTCGAAGCCGTGCTCGGCCTGGAGCGCGAGCAGCGCCTCGCAGGCCTCGGCCAGCCGGGACGGCGGTACCGCGAAGTCCTCGGTGATCAGGGTGGTGCCGCGGGCGCGGGATCCGCCGACGGCGGTGACGAAGGCCTTGCGGGCCTTCCAGTAGCCCTCGATGGTGTGCGGGTCCCGGGTGAGGGCGTTGGTGACCGAGGGCACCGGAGCCACCAGGTCCAGTCGGCCGAGGATCTCGGTGGCCCGCCGCTCGTACGCGGCGCGGCCCGCCTCGTCCGCGGCGCGGAACTCGACCAGCAGGGCGGTGGTGTCCTTCGGCAGGTCCGCCCAGTCGCCGGGGACGCCCGCGACGGCGACGGAGGCGCGCAGCGTGTTGCCGTCCATCACCTCCACGGCGCGGGCTCCCGCCTCGCTGAACAGCGGTACGGCGGCGGCCGCGGCGGGCAGCGAGGGGAAGAACAGCAGGGCGCTGGTGCGTTCGCGCTCCAGCGGCAGGGTGTCGAGGACGACCTCGGCGATGAAGCCGAGGGTCCCCTCCGAGCCGACCATCAGCCCGCGCAGGATCTCCACGGGCGTGGTGCCGTCCAGGTATGCGTCCAGCCGGTAGCCGGTGGTGTTCTTGATCTCGTACTTGGTCCGGATCCGGGCCACCAGCTCCGGATCGGCCTCGATCTCCGCCTTGATCTCCATCAGGCCGCGGCACAGCGCCGGCTCCGCGCGCAGGAGTTCCTCGTCGGCGAGCGGGTCGGCGGTGTCCACGACGGTGCCGCCGGGCAGTACGAGGGTGAGGGAGGAGAGCGTGCGGTACGCGTTCCTCGTGGTCCCCGCCGTCATGCCGGACGCGTTGTTGGCGACAACACCGCCGAGGGTGCAGGCGAGGGCGCTGGCCGGGTCGGGGCCGAGCACGCGGCCGTGGCGGGCGAGCGCGGCATTGGCCCGCGCCACGGTGGTCCCGGGCCGGATCCGGGCGCGCCGGCCGTCCTCCAGGACCTCGATCCCGGCCCAGTGGCGGCGTACGTCGACCAGGATGTCCTCGCCCTGAGCCTGCCCGTTGAGGGAGGTGCCGGCGGCGCGGAAGACCACCTCGCGCCCGCGGCCGTGGGCGTACGACAGCACGGCGGAGATGTCGTCCAGGTCCTCGGCGATCACCACGGCCTGCGGGACGAACCGGTACGGGGAGGCGTCGGAGGCGTAGCGGACCAGGTCGGAGACCTTCCACAGCACCTTGTCGGCGCCGAGCAGCTGCATGAGCTCGCTCCGCAGCGGCTCGGGGGTGCCGGCGGCCCGGTGTTCGGGGACCCGGTCGGGGGCGGGGCCGGCGACGCGGTGCGGCCGCAGCGCTCCGGGCTTCGGTTCCAGCAGCGGCATGCGCGACCTCTCGCTACTCGTTCGGCCCAGTCCGGGCGAGCCGACTCGTGGCGACGCTCAGCAGCGGCGCCCCGTCGGGGCGTCCGTGAGGGCGTCCAGCAGGCCGCCGAGCACCTCGCGCTGCCCGGTGGTCAACGGAGCCAGGATCTCCTCTGCAGCGTCCGTTCGCGCGTTGCGCAGTTGCCGCAGCGTGGCGCGGCCCGTGTCGGTGAGCTCGATCCGTATCACGCGCCGGTTCGCCGGGTCGGGGGAGCGGCGCACGCATTGGGCGGCCTCCAGGCCGTCCACCAGCGTGGTCACGGCGCGGGGGACCACTTCGAGGCGGGCGGCGAGATCCGCCATCCGGGGCGGCTGCTCCCCGTCGTAGTGCGAGACGAGGCGCAGGAGCCGACTCTGGGCAGGCGTGATGCCGAGCGGTTCCAGATGGCGCTTCTGGATCCGGTGGAGCCGGCGGGTGAGCCGCAGCAGCTGTTCGGCGAGCACGCCGTCTGTGCTGTCGGTTTCGGAAGCGGTGCTCATACTGGGGAACAGTACCAGGACCAGGCTCATTGTGAGTATAGGTAACAATGAGCTATGCTCGTGCGAGTCTCGTCAGAAGGAGGCCCATGCGCCCCGAGGAACCGAACTGGACCCCATCGAAGGAATCCCTCGACCCCGATCGCCCCGCCCCGGCCGAGCAGCCCCGGCAGCTGCGCCGGATCGTGGGCCTCTTCCGCCCCTACCGCGGCCGCCTCGCCGTCGTGGGGCTGCTCGTCTGCGCCTCCTCGCTGGTCGCCGTCGCCTCGCCCTTCCTGCTGAAGGAGATCCTGGACGTCGCCATCCCCGAGGGGCGCACCGGGCTGCTCAGCCTGCTCGCGCTGGGCATGATCCTCACCGCCGTCGTCACCAGCGTCTTCGGCGTGCTCCAGACCCTGATATCCACCACCGTGGGCCAGCGCGTCATGCACGACCTGCGCACCGCGGTGTACGCCCAGCTCCAGCGGATGCCGCTGGCCTTCTTCACCCGCACCCGCACCGGCGAGGTGCAGTCCCGCATCGCCAATGACATCGGCGGCATGCAGGCCACGGTCACCTCCACCGCGACCTCCCTGGTCTCGAACCTGACGGCCGTGATCGCCTCCATCGTCGCGATGCTCGCGCTCGACTGGCGCCTCACGCTCGTCTCGCTGCTCCTGCTGCCCCTGTTCGTGTGGATCAGCCGACGGGTCGGCCGCGAGCGGAAAAAGATCACCCTCCAGCGGCAGAAGCAGATGGCCGCCATGGCCGCGACGGTCACCGAGTCCCTGTCGGTGAGCGGCATCCTCCTGGGCCGCACCATGGGCCGCGCCGACTCGCTCACCCGCTCCTTCTCCGAGGAGTCCGAGAAGCTGGTCGGCCTCGAAGTGCGCTCCAGCATGGCGGGGAGGTGGCGGATGTCGACCATCGGCATCGTCATGGCCGCCATGCCCGCGCTCATCTACTGGGCCGCCGGCATCGCCCTCCAGTCCGGCGCCCCCTCGCTCTCGGTCGGCACCCTCGTCGCCTTCGTCACCCTCCAGCAGGGCCTGTTCCGGCCCGCGGTGAGCCTGCTGTCGACCGGCGTGCAGATACAGACGTCCCTCGCCCTCTTCTCGCGGATCTTCGAGTACCTCGACCTGCCGGTGGACATCACCGAGCGCCCGGACCCGGTGCGGCTGGACCGGGCCAAGGGCGAGGTGTCCTTCGAGGACGTGTACTTCGCCTACGACGCCAAGCACGGACCGACGCTGACGGGCATCGACATCACCGTCCCGGCGGGCGGGTCCCTCGCCGTGGTCGGCCCGACGGGCTCGGGCAAGAGCACCCTGAGCTACCTGGTGCCCCGGCTCTACGACGTGACCGGCGGGCGGGTCGCCCTCGACGGGGTGGACGTGCGCGACCTCGACTTCGACTCGCTGGCCCGCTCCATCGGCGTGGTCTCCCAGGAGACCTACCTCTTCCATGCCTCCGTCGCCGACAACTTGCGCTTCGCCAAGCCGGACGCCACCGACGAAGAGATCGCCGAGGCGGCCCGCGCCGCGCAGATCCACGACCACATCGAGTCCCTGCCCGACGGGTACGACACCCTGGTCGGCGAGCGCGGCTACCGCTTCTCCGGCGGGGAGAAGCAGCGCCTCGCCATCGCCCGCACCATCCTGCGCGATCCGCCGGTGCTGATCCTCGACGAGGCCACCAGCGCACTGGACACGCGTACGGAGCATGCCGTGCAGCGGGCCATCGACAACCTGTCGCAGGGCCGCACCACCATCACCATCGCGCACAGGCTGTCCACCGTCCGCGACGCCGACCAGATCGTGGTGCTGGACAAGGGCCGGATCGCCGAGCGCGGGACCCACGAGGAACTCCTCGCGGCGGACGGCCGGTACGCGGCCCTGGTGCGCCGGGACCGGGAAGCGGCGCTCACGCCGGAGGCCCCGGGCGCCGGTGAAGCGACCGAACCGGCCCCGGTGAACGTGTGATCGTATGACCGACATCTGAGCCTTATGTCAGAAATGCCGCACCTCGCGGGTTAGCGTGCCTGCATGCGACATGAGCACCGGCCGCCACGGCGGCGCATCCGGCTCACTCGCCGGGGCCGTCTGGCACTCTTCCTCTGCCTACTGCTCCCGATCGGTGTAGCCGTCCTGGTTCCGCTGCTGCGCGGCGGGGGCGGCGGTCAGGCACCCGAGCAGCCCCGCCCGTTGGTGATCCCGGAGGGGTGGCGGGCCCCTCAGGTCTACGCCGCGATCGACCGCGCCCTGCATCTCCCGGCGGGCTCCGCGAAAGCCGCTGCCGCAGCCGCCCCGCTGGCCCTGCCCGCAGAGGCCGGGGGCAACCCGGAGGGCTTCCTCTTCCCGGCGACCTACCCGGTGACCTCCAAGACCACGCCGGCCACGCTGCTGGCGTACATGGTGGAGACGGCCAACCGGAAGCTCGCCACCCCGGCCGTCACCCAAGGCGGCAAGGAGCACGGGATGACCCCGTACCAGACCGCCACCGTGGCCAGCATCGTGGAGGCGGAGGCCGACTCCCGCGCCGACATGGGCAAGGTCGCCCGGGTGGTGCACAACCGGCTGGCGAGGTCGATGCCGCTCCAGATGGACTCCACCCTCAACTACGCGCTGAACCGCAGCACCGTCGACACCAAGCTGAGCGAGACCCGGATCGACAGCCCCTTCAACACCTACCGGCGCCAGGGACTGCCCCCGACCCCGATCGGCAACCCGGGCCTGGAGGCCATGACCGCCGCCGTCGCGCCGACCCCGGGGGACTGGCTGTACTTCGTCACGGTCGAGCCGGGGGACACCCGCTTCTCGGAGACGTACGAGGAACACAAGGAGCACGTCGCGGAGTTCAACCGCGTGCGCGCAGCCGCGACCGGTCGCGCCCACGCGGGGCCCGCTGGCTGACGGCCGATCCGGCCGGTTCGCGGGCGCCTGCGGCCAGCAGGCGGCGGATGTCGCGGGCCGCCGCACCGCCCGCCCGGTTGGCGCCGATGGCCGACGCGGACGGGCCGTAGCCGACCAGGTGGATCCGCTCGTCGCGCGCCGCACGGGTGCCCTCGACCCTGATGCCGCCGCCCGGCTCCCGCAGGCGGAGCGGGGCCAGGTGGTCGATGGCGGCCCGGAAACCGGTGGCCCACAGGATCACGTCGGCCTCCACCTGCCGGCCCTGCGCCCAGGCGACGCCCTCCGGGGTGATCCGCTCGAACACGGGCAGGCGCTCCAGCACCCCCGAGGCGATCCCGGCCCGGACGGCCTCGTTCAGCGCGAGCCCGGTGACGCTGACCACGCTCTGCGGGGGCAGCCCCCGGCGTACCCGCTCGTCGACCAGGGCCACCGCCGCGCGGCCCTCCGCCTCACCGAAGGCTCCGTCGCGGAAGACCGGGGGCCGCCGGGTCACCCAGGTCGTCCGCGCCGCCACCTCGGCGATCTCCAGCAGGTGCTGCACCGCCGAGGTGCCGCCGCCCACCACGACCACCCGGGCTCCCGCGAAGGCCTGCGGCCCCGGGTAGTCGGCGGTGTGCAACTGGCGGCCGCGGAAGGTCTCCTGGCCCGGGTAGCGCGGCCAGAACGGCCGGTCCCAGGTCCCGGTGGCGTTGACCAGGGCGCGCGCGGACCAGGTCCCGTCCGAGGTCTCCACCCGCAGCCGCCCCTCGCGCCCCTCGCGTACCGCGCTCACGTCCACGGGGCGCCGCACCCGCAGGTCGAAGCGAGACTCGTAGGCGGCGAAGTACTCCGCGACGACATCCGACGAGGGCCGCCGCGGGTCCGCGTCCACGAGTTCCATGCCGGGCAACGCGTGCATCCCGTGGACCTTGCCGTAGGTCAGCGAGGGCCAGCGGAACTGCCAGGCGCCGCCCGGCCGCGGCGCGTGGTCCAACACCACGTGGTCGATCCCCGCCCGGGCCAGGTGGTAGGCACTGGACAGCCCTGCCTGCCCGGCCCCGACGACGACCACGTCCCGCATGATTTCGTTCACGGTTCTACCAACCTGGGGCGGGGGCGGGATCTTCCCGGCCTTCCGCGTCCGGGGCCTCAGGAGGTGCGCACGGCCCGTCCCACGGACTCGACCAGCGGCAGGAGCCGGTGCGGGACCCGCTCGCGCAGGGCCACCTCGGTCCGGGTGCGGACCACACCGGGGAGCCGGATGAGCCGCTGGATCACGTCCTCCAGGTGCGCGTTGTCCCGGGCCGCCACCCGGGTCAGCAGGTCCCCGCCGCCCGTGATGGAGAAGGCCTCGATGATCTCGGGTACGGCGGCCAGCGCGTCCCCGACCTCGTCCAGGTACCCCTGGGTGACCTCGATGTGCACGAAGGCCAGGACCGGATGCCCGAGCGCGGCGGGGGACAGGACGGGGCCCGTCCCGGTGATCACCCCGGTGCGCTCCAGCCGGTCCAACCGGGCCTGGAGCGTGCCGCGCGCGATCCCGAGGATCCGCGCGTACTCGCGGACGCTGGTGCGCGGCTGCTCGATCAGCAGGCGCAGGATCCGGGTGTCGAGCTCGTCCACGGCCATGCTGCGACTGTACCCACGGCCCACCGGAACCCCCGCTCCGGCGAGCCATGGTCCACCCCGGCCCGTGTCCCCCGTACGGGTGCGGTGCGTCCGTACGGACCCTCGCGGGGGAATCCCTACCGGGAACCACGACGAGCGGAGACGGTCATGACGGGTCTGCACTGCCTGGTCACCGGGGCCACCGGTTACATCGGCGGCCGACTGGTGCCCGAACTGCTGGCCGCCGGCCACCGCGTCCGGTGCCTGGCCCGCTCCCCGGAGAAGCTCCGCGACCACCCCTGGGCCGACCGCGTGGAGGTGGCCCGCGGGGACGCCACCGACGCCGAGTCCGTCGGCGCGGCCCTGCACGGCATCGATGTGGCCTACTACCTCGTGCACGCCCTGGGAGGCGGCTCCGGCTTCGAGGAGCGCGACCGCTCCGCCGCCCGGATCTTCGCCGAACAGGCCCGGGCCGCCGGCATCCGCCGCATCGTCTATCTCGGCGGTCTGACGCCGGCCGGCATCCCCGTCTCCGAACTCTCCCCGCACCTGCGCTCGCGCGCGGAGGTCGGCGAGATCTTCCTCGCCTCCGAGGTGCCCGCGACCGTTCTGCGCGCCGCCGTCATCATCGGCTCCGGCTCCGCCTCCTTCGAGATGCTGCGCTACCTGACCGAGCGGCTCCCCGTCATGGTCACCCCCAGCTGGGTCGGCACCCGCGTCCAGCCCATCGCGGTCCGCGACGTCCTGCGCTACCTCGTCGGCAGCGCCACCATGCCGCCGGAGGTCGACCGCGCCTTCGACATCGGGGGCCCCGACGTCATCACGTACGAGGAGATGATGCGCCGCTACGCCGCCGTGGCCCGGCTGCCCCGGCGCCGCATCCTGCGCGTCCCCATGCTCACCCCGCGGCTGTCCAGCATCTGGATCGGCCTGGTCACGCCCGTGCCGCGGGCGCTGGCCCGACCGCTCGCGGAGTCCTTGCGCCACGAGGTGGTCTGCCACGAGCACGACATCGCCCGCCACGTACCGGACCCGCCGGGCGCGCCGATCGGCTTCGACGAGGCGCTGACGCTCGCCCTCCAGCGCGTGCGCGAGGCGAAGGTGACCACCCGCTGGTCCTCCGCCGCCCTCCCCGGCGCGCCCAGCGATCCGCTGCCCACCGACCCCGACTGGGCGGGCGGAAGCCTCTACACCGACCGTCGCGCGCTTTCCGTCGACGCCTCGCCCGCCGCACTGTGGACGGTCGTGGAGGGCATCGGCGGAGAGAACGGCTGGTACTCGTTCCCACTGGCCTGGGCCGTACGCGGGTGGCTGGACCGCCTCGTCGGCGGGGTGGGCCTGCGGCGCGGGCGCCGGGACGCGGCCCGGCTGCGCGTCGGGGACTCCCTGGACTTCTGGCGGGTGGAGGAGATCGAACCGGGACGGATGCTGCGCCTGCGCGCCGAAATGCGGCTGCCCGGACTGGCCTGGCTGGAGATGTACGCCGAACCGGCGCCGCAGGCCGCGGCCCCGGGAGCACCGCCCGGCCGGGCCCGCTACCGGCAGCGGGCCCTGTTCCACCCGCACGGCCTCCTCGGGCACCTCTACTGGTGGAGCGTCTCCCCCTTCCACGCCGTGGTCTTCGGCGGCATGGCCCGCAACATCGCCCTGGCCGCGCAGCGGCTCGACGGCGCAGCTCCCGCATCCGTACGGCCCGTACCGGCCGAAGTACCGGACGCCAGCCCACCCACCACGCCCCCTCGGCCCTGACGCGGAGCGACACCCCCATGAACGTCGCGGTGGTTCTCTACACCTCGGACCTGCGCCTGCACGACCATCCGCCCCTGCGCGCGGCCCTGTCCTCCAGCGACCAGGTGGTCCCGCTGTTCGTGCGCGACCCCGCGGTCGACGCGGCCGGCTTCGCCGCGCCCAACCGGCTCGCCTTCCTCGCCGACTGCCTGGCCGACCTGGACGCCGCGCTGCGCGAACGCGGCGGCCGGCTGATCCTGCGCTCCGGGGACACCGTCGCCGAAGTCTGCGCGCTCGTCCACGAAGCCGACGCCGACGAGGTCCACATGGCGGCCGGAGTCAGCGGCCATGCCCGCTCCCGCGAAGAGCGGCTGCGGGCCGCGCTCGAAGCCGAAGGCCGGCGGCTCTACGTGCACGACGCGGTGATCACCGCCACCGCCCCCGGCGCGGTGGTCCCCGCAGGATCCGACCACTTCGCCGTGTTCACCCCGTACTTCCGCCGCTGGGCCGAGTGGCCGCCCCGGCCCGTCACCCCCGCCCCCCGCTCCGTCCGCGTGCCCGAGGCGGTCGGCTCCGATCCGCTGCCCCGGCGCTCCGCCCTCCCCGGGACCTCGCCGGGCCTCGCCCGCGGCGGCGAGAGCGAGGCCCGCCGCCTCCTGACCCGCTGGCTGGGCGCGGGCCTCGCCGGATACGAGGACGCCCACGACGACCTGGCCGGCGACGCCACCTCGCGGCTCTCCCCGCACCTGCACTTCGGCACCCTCTCGGCCGCCGAGGCCGTCCACCGGGCGCGCGCCGCGGGCGGCCCCGGCGCCGAGGCCTTCGTACGGCAGCTGTGCTGGCGCGACTTCCACCACCAGGTGCTGGCCGCCCGGCCCGAGGCCGCCGCGCACGACTACCGCGACCGCCACGACCAGTGGCGAACCGGAGCCGCCGCCGAGGAGGAGACCCGGGCCTGGAAGGAGGGCCGCACCGGATACCCCGTGGTCGACGCGGCCATGCGCCAGCTCCGCCACGAGGGCTGGATGCACAACCGGGGCCGGCTCCTCGCCGCGAGCTTCCTCACCAAGACCCTCTATGTGGACTGGCGGGTCGGCGCCCGGCACTTCCTGGACCTCCTCGTGGACGGAGACCTGGCCAACAACCAGCTCAACTGGCAGTGGGTCGCCGGAACCGGCACCGACACCCGCCCCAACCGGGTCCTCAACCCGGTCCGCCAAGGCCTGCGGTACGACCCCGAGGGCCGCTACGTCCACCGCTGGGTGCCGGAACTCGCCGCCCTCCCCGCCCCGCAGGTCCACGAACCGTGGCGGCTGCCCGGCCCGGAACGCGCCCGCTACGACTACCCGGAGCGGGTCGTGGAACTCGCCGACGGGCTCGACCGGTTCCGGCGCGGGCGGGGCTCCGGCTGAGCGCCCGCCACGGCTCCCGCCCGGCCCCGGGGCCGCCCGGGCGCCGTATCGTGGGCGGGTGGAGAGCGTGCCCCCGACACCCCCGCAGGACCTGCCCCCGGCCGCCCTGAGCACCGGCGCGGTGGCCCGCCGCCTCGGGGTCTCGCCGACCACCTTGCGCTCCTGGGAGCGCCGGTACGCGATCGGCCCGGCCCGCCGGGAGGACGGCCGCCACCGGCGCTGGACCCCGCTGGACATCGCCCGGCTGGAACTGATGTGCAGCCTCACCGCGCGGGGCGTACCGCCCGCCGAGGCCGCCCGGGCCGCGCGCTCCGGGTCCGCCGAGCCGGCCCCCGTGCCCGCCCGCGCCCCGGGTGGTCCGGTGACCCTCCCGCTCGGGACGGTCCGCCCCGAGTGCCGCGGACTCGCCCGGGCCGCCGTACGCCTGGACGCGCCGACCGTGGCCGACCTGCTGGAGGCGGCCCTCGCCGAACACGGCCTGGTCACCGCGTGGGAGGAGGTCGTGGCGCCGACCCTGCACGCGGTCGGCCGCAAATGGGCGACCTCGGGGGAGCGCTACGTCGAGGTGGAGCACCTGCTCTCCTGGCAGATCTCCGCGGCCCTGCACCGGATCCGGCCCGCCGCCGAGGCCGACCGCACCCCGCCCGTGCTCCTCGCCTGCGTGCCGGGCGAGCAGCACAGCCTGCCCATCGAGGCACTGACCGCGGCGCTGGGCCAGCGGGGTGTGCCGGCCCGTATGTTCGGCGCCGCGCTGCCGGCCGAAGCCCTGCACGACGCCGTACGGCGTACCGGCCCGCGGGCCGTCGTCCTGTGGGCACAGTCCCGTACGACCGCTGACCCCGCACTCGCCCGCTCGGTGGCCGGTCTCGAATGGGGGCTGCGGGGCGCCCGCGGGCAGGCCGCGCTGCTGCTCGCCGGGCCGGGCTGGGGCGCCGGGCTGCCGGGCCCCCCCACCGAGCGGCTGCACGGCCTGCGCTCGGCCCTCGCGGTCATCGCACCGCCGCAGCCCCCGCCGGGAGCGAACGGCGCAACTGGTGCAGGGCCCGGCGCATATGGCTCTTGACGGTGCCCAGCGGCAGCCCGGTGCGGTCCGCGATCTGCGCCTGCGTCAGGTCCCCGTAGAAGGCCAGGCGCAGCACCTGCTGCTGCGCCGACGGCAGCCGGGCCAGTTCCCCGAGGATCAGCACCCGGTCCACGGTCCGCTCGGGCTCCGGATGCGGCAGGCTCCCCGGCCGCTCCGCGGCGGGGTGCAGCGTCCTCGCGGCGGCCTCCACCGACCTGGCCCGGCGGGCCCGGGCCTCCAGCGCGTCGGCCACCTTGTGCCGGGTGATACCGGTCAGCCAGGCTCCGAGACCGCCTGGGCCGGGCCGGTAGCGGCCGCGGCCGCGCCAGGCGGCGAGGAAGACCTGCTGCGTCACGTCCTCCGCCTCCCGTTCGTCCCCCAGGCCGCGCCGGGCGAGCGAGTGGACCAGCGGGCGCCAGCGCCGGTAGACGGCCTCCGTGCAGCGCTCGTCGCCCGCGGCGAAACCGGCCGCGAGGCGCT
Organism: Streptomyces sp. NPDC044571; assembly: GCF_040647115.1. Classification (NCBI taxonomy): domain Bacteria; kingdom Bacillati; phylum Actinomycetota; class Actinomycetes; order Kitasatosporales; family Streptomycetaceae; genus Streptomyces; species Streptomyces sp. NPDC044571. The sequence continues at coordinate 101,948 of NZ_JBEZBN010000007.1, read as the reverse complement.
CCTCGCGCTCCTTCTCGTCCATGGCCCGAGCCTCGCGACCCCGCCCCCGCGGGGTAAAGTTGCATCGTTTTCGCATCGAATTTCGGAGTGGGGCGTGCGCGACGGGAGCGGCCCGCGGTTATCGTCCGAAGAATGAGCGACCTGCTGCTGGTGAGGCACGGAGAGACGGCCTGGAGCGCCTCCGGGCGGCACACCGGCCGCACGGACGTACCGCTGACCCCGACCGGAGTCGAGCAGGCGCTCTCCCTGGCGCCTTTCTTCCAGGACCGGCGTCCGGCCCGGGTGCTGACCAGCCCGCTGCGCCGGGCCGTCGCCACCGCCGAGCTCGCCGGGCTGGCCGACGGCGCCGTGGATCCCGACCTGTACGAGTGGGACTACGGCGGCTACGAGGGCGTGACCACGGCGGAGATCCAGTGCACCCGCCCCGGCTGGTCCCTGTGGACGGACGGGGTCCCGCCCGGCGACGCCGAACACCCCGGTGAGAGCGCAGCCCAGGTCGGCGCCCGGGCCGACCGGGTCCTGGCCCGCCTCGCCCCCGTCCTGCGGCAGGACGGGGGCGACGCCGTCCTGGTGGCCCACGGCCACTTCCTGCGCGTCCTGACGGCCCGCTACCTGGGGCTGCCGCCCGAGGACGGCCGCCTCTTCCTGCTCCGCACCGGCACCGTGAGCACCCTGTCCACCGAACACGGCCTCCCGGTGATCGCGGCCTGGAACGCCCGGCCCTGAGCGGACCTGAGCGGGGCGCGGGACCGTCCCTCCCGCGCGCCCGCCCGAGTGCCTGGTGCATTGGTCCGGCCCTGGCCGTTCACCTGCCGTCACGGCTGTGCCAATGGCCCAGTGTCGGCGGCCGGACTTGAGCCAGTGGGTCGGCACGTGCTTATGTGTGTCGTATCCATGTACTTTCGGCGCCGTGCAGCGCCGGGCGGCAACGAGGCCGGCCCGGAGCGCGGTGCCTTCGCCGTGCCCGCCTGCCGCCCACTACCCCCGGGCCGGCGCCGGGCCGGCGCGCACCACTGCAAGGGGGGCGGCACACCGCCGTGAAGAGGATGTTCGTGGCTCCGGATCCGGGGCGTCTGAGACTGCGCAACTCCCTGCGTGCCGTGATCGGCGTCGCCTGCGCCGTGGCCGTGGCCGAGCTCTGCGGCCTCTCCCTCACCGCCTCCATCACGGGAGGCCTCGCGGCCCTGCTCGCCCTGTTCACCGTCACCGACTCCACCGTCCGCGCCCAGCGGGTGACCACCGCCCTGCTTCCCGTGGCGGGATTCCCCGTCCTCGCGCTGGCCACCACCCTGCACGGGATGCCCTTGGCGCGGGACACCGCCTTCCTCGCCGTCGTCTTCGCCGGGGTCCACGCCCGCCGCTTCGGGCCCCGCGGGCATGCCCTCGGGATCTTCGGCTTCATGATGTTCTTCGTCACGCAGTTCCTGCACGCCGTGCCCGGGCAGCTGCCCGAGCTGTACGCGGCCGTCGGGCTGGCGCTGCTGTCCGCGGGAGCGGTCCGGTTCGCGGTGTGGCCCATCGAGCGCAAAACCCCTCCCGCCGCCGCTCCACCGCCGCTGCCCGGCACCGGGCTCGCGCGGCCGACCACGCGGCAGGCCTTCCAGGCGACCGCCGCCTGCGCGTTCGCCCTGGGGATCGGCCAGGCGCTCTCGGAGGACCGCTGGTACTGGGCCGTCGGCACCGCCTGGTGGATCTTCGTCAACACCGCCTCCCGGGGCGAAACGCTGGTCCGGGGCTTCCGCCGGGTCCTCGGCACCGTCCTCGGCATCGCCGCCGGTCTGCTCGTCGCCGTCCCCCTGCACGGAGCGCCCGCGCCCACCGCCGCGCTGGTCGCCGTATGCGTCTTCGGCATCTTCTACACCGCGGCCCCCTCGTACTCCTGGATGATGTTCTTCGTCACCGTCATGGCCGGACTGCTGTACGGGCTCCTCGGGGTCCTGCACCCGGGACTGCTGCTCCTGCGCTTCCAGGAGACGGCGATCGGCGCACTGGGCGCCGCCCTCGCCGTGGTGCTCGTCCTCCCGGTGACCACCCATGCCGCGAACCACGCCTGGATCCAGCGCGCCCTCCACTGCGTACGGGCTTCCACCGCGGCCTCGCTCGACCGCCTCGCGGGGAACCCGGACGCCGACCCGGCCCCGCACGTCGCCGAGCTCGAACTCCTGCTGGCGCGCGTCCGGACGGCCCTCGCTCCGTTGGTCCACCCGCTGAGCCCGCTGCGTGCCCGCAAGGCCCGCGCCCGGCAGGTCCTGGCCCTGCTCGACGACTGCGCGCGGGAGGTGCGCGGGCTGGTCGCGGTCGCCGCCGATCCGCAGGCCTCGCACGACGCCCGCCTGGCCGCCGCGTGCTGGCGGGTGGAGGCGGCGGTCGAGGCGCTGACCGCCCCGGGCGGCATGGCGGAACTCTCCGCTCCGGCCCGCCCCCGGCCGGACGCCGAGGAGCCCGCCCTCGTGCACCTGCACGGCCTGGAGCACGCCCTGGTGGCCCTCCACGCCCCGCTGCGCACGGACCCCCGGGCGCCGCTGGTCATCAGCGCCTGACCGCAAGGGCCCTACCACACGGACTCGGGAGCGGTGGATCCTAAGCCCCTTTGACGCCGAGGGGCGGGCCGATGCGCGACGATCACCCGGTGGGAGTGTTCCGCGTGCGCGGGGCGTCCACCGCTGACCTGCGGCATGTACAACGGGTGATTGTTGAATGCACATTCATCCGGCATGTACAGGGTGGATCTGTTCGGACAGGGGGTAGTCGCCCGGGATGGAAATACTTCAACAGCGCTCGACCGTCACTGAAGTGGCGGAAGCGGCCGAGGAGTTCATCCGACTCTTCCACCGGGAGAATCCGGAGGCCGGTGATCCGCGGCCCCGCCTCGCCGCCGTGCGGGACGAGCTCGCGGACACCGGCACGTACCGGCACACCCCGCAGGAACTCGCCCACGGGGCACGGGTCGCCTGGCGCAACAGCAACCGCTGCATAGGCAGGCTCTACTGGAACTCGCTGCGCGTGCGCGACCGCCGTGAACTCACCGACGCGGACGAGATCGCCGCCGAGTGCTTCGAGCACCTGCGCGAGGCCACGAACGGCGGCCGCGTCAGACCCACCATCACGGTCTTCGCCCCCGACGCCCCCGAGCGCCCCGGCCCGCTGATCTGGAGCGAACAGCTGGTCCGGTACGCGGGCTACGGCGACCACCCCTCCGTCACGGTCGGCGACGCCCGCAACGCCCCGCTCACCCGGGCACTGCTCGACCTCGGCTGGACCGGCGGCGCCGGCAGCCCCTTCGACCTGCTTCCCCTGGTGGTGCAGGGAGTCGACGACAAACCCCGCTGGTTCGACACCCCGCCGGACGCCGTGCTGGAGGTGCCGATCGAGCACCCCGACGAGCCCGGCTGGGCGGACTGGGGCCTGCGCTGGCACGCCGTGCCCGCCATCTCCAACATGTGCCTGGAGATCGGCGGGATCCACTACCCCGCCGCACCCTTCAACGGCTGGTACATGGGCACCGAGATCGGCGCCCGCAACCTCGCCGACACCGACCGGTACAACCTCCTCCCCGCCGTCGCCCGCCGACTCGGCCTCGACCTGTCCAGCGACCGCTCGCTGTGGAAGGACCGCGCGCTGGTCGAGCTCAACCGGGCCGTGCTGCACTCCTTCGACCGGGCGGGTGTCACCATCGCGGACCACCACACCGAGTCCCGGCGCTTCCTCGCCCACATGGAGCGGGAGGAACGCAAGGGGCGCGAGGTGGGGGCGGACTGGTCCTGGATCGTGCCGCCGATTTCCGGCTCCGCCACGCCGGTCTTCCATCGCACGTACGACGACAGCCCGAGCTCTACGGTGTACGTGCACCACGACGGCGCGCGGGAACGGGCCCAAGGACGGGACTTGGTCTAGACCTTCTGTTACGGTCGCCCCACGGAGCGGAACGGCGGAAGGGCGACCTGTGGACGACGTGAACGGCGGGACCGGTACCCAGGGTTCGGCGCGCAGCGCCGGACACCGGGCCTACATCGGCTCCTTCACCTCGGGGGGCGGCCGCGGGATCACCACCGCGGCCGTGGACCCGGCCACCGGGGCGCTGACTTCGCTCACGGTCACCGCCACCCCCGAGAACCCCTCCTGCCTCGCCCTCGCCCCGGACGGCCGGGTGCTCTACGCGGTGAGCGAGGCCGACCGGGGTGCCGCGCTGGCCTTCCGTACCGGACCCGAGGGGCTCACCGCGCTCGGCGCCCCCGTTCCGGTCGGCGCCGCGGGGCCGACCCACCTCAGCACGGCCGGCGGCCGGCTGCTGACCGCCAACTACACCTCCGGCAGCGTCAGCAGCCTGCCGCTCGCCGCGGACGGCAGCCTCTCCGGGCCCGCCGCCGTCCTCGCGCACCAGGGCAGCGGCCCGGACCCCGAGCGGCAGCAGGGGCCGCACGCACACCAGGTCCGGCCCGACCCGACCGGCCGCTGGGTGCTGAGCGTGGACCTGGGCACCGACTCGGTACGGGTCTGCGCGCCCGACCCGGCCACCGGCGGGCTGCGCGTGCACGCCGAGACGGTGCTCCGGTCCGGGTCCGGGCCGCGCCACCTCGCCTTCCACCCCGAGGGCGACGTGGTCTACGTGCTGCACGAGCTGGAGCCGCAGATGACCGTCTGCCGCTGGAACGGGGTCGCCGGGCAACTGGAACCGGTGTCGGAGGTTCCGGTGGCCCCGGAGGGTGTTCCTGGCGCCCCGCGGGCCTATCCCTCGGTGGTCGCCGTGTCGGCGGACGGGCGCTTCCTGTGGGCTGCGGTGCGCGGCGCGGACACCATCGCCGCCTTCTCGCTCGCCGACGGAGCCGAGAAGCCGCAGGCCGCCGCCACGGTGGGCTGCGGCGGCAGCTGGCCACGCGATCTCGTCGCCGATCCGTCGGGGCGCCGGCTGTACGTGGCCAACGAGTGGTCCGGAGACGTCACCTGGTTCGACCTGGACCGCGTCACCGGCGAGCCGCGCCGGGCCGGGTCGGTGGCCGTGCCCGCGGCCGCCTGCGTGGTCTTCGCCCCCGTGCCCTGACCGCCGCGCACGACCGACGAGGGCCCGCTCCCGGAATCCCGGGAGCGGGCCCTCGTCCGCGGCAGGACGGACCGGTCAGTGGGCGGCAGCGCCCAGCGTGAGCCCGAGCGCGGCGGAGTACTGGGTGACGACGAGCTTGCCGAGCGCCGGGTAGGCGCCGAGCACCTCGGCGGCCGCACAGTCGGCCTCCTTGCACGCCGTGTCCAGCAGCCCCTCGGCGGCTTCCGGGCCGATCAGGTACGGGGCCAGTGCGAGCTGCGTGGAGCCCTCGCTGCGCAGCTGCTCGGCGACCGAGGCCACCGAACCCTCCTGGTCGAGCGCGGCGGCCTTGACGGGCACGGCGAGGCGGGCGGCCAGCAGCATGCCGGTGACCGCGGCGACCTGCACCGCCTCCTCGCCACCGGTCGTGGCCACGACGATGCCGTCGGCAGCGGTGGTCACGGTGAACAGACGGGCGCGGTCGGCGCGCGCCAGACCCGCCTCGGAGAGCCGCACGTGCAGGCCCTCGGCGAGCAGGGGGTGCGGGCCGAGCACCTCGGCCAGCTCGACGGCGGCCGAGGAGTCCATGACGGCCCGGCGGATCCGGCGCAGCAGGTCGGCGTCCGGGCCGGCCAGCAGGGGGACGACCACGGCGTCCGGGCCGGTGGGCGCGGGCACCTCGTGGCCGGCGGCGCGGGCGAACTCCGCGCGCGCGGTCCGCTCGGCCGCGACCGCGGTCAGTACGCCTGAGAGGGACGGGAACTCGGAGCCCTCCTCGTCGACGCCGTCGAGGAAGCCGATGCGGGCGTCCAGGCCGGGCAGCTCGGAGCGGCCGATGCTGGTGATCTCTTCCGCGAGCCCCCGCGAGGCGGCCGAGGGGACACCGGGCACGGCGAGCACCAGCGCGGGCGCGCCCTCGGGCGCCACCGCGGGCTCGGGCCGGCGGTGCCGCCCGGTCTGGCGGGGTCGCGGCATTCGTACGGGCAGGCCATGTTCGGGCCCAGTGGGGGAGCTCATGGCGCCGCATGCTACTGGTTCACCGGAACCCGGTGTTCGGGCAGGGCCCAGACGAGCGGCGTTTGTCCCTATTTATCCGTTGAATGTCGTATAAGGTTCAACCGTCGGTCAACTCGCGGTCGGCAGACGCCAGTCGACCGGCTGCGCACCCTGGCGGACCAGCAGGTCGTTCGTCCGGCTGAACGGTCGGGAGCCGAAGAAGCCGTTGTCGGCGGACATGGGGGAGGGGTGGACGGACTCCACCGCCGGCAGGGAGCCGAGCAGCGGCCGCAGATTGCGCGCGTCCCGGCCCCACAGGACCGAGACCAGCGGCTTGCCGCGGGCGGCGAGCGCCCGGATCGCCTGCTCGGTGACGGCCTCCCAGCCCTTGCCGCGGTGCGCGTTCGGCTTGCGCGGGGCGGTGGTCAGGGAGCGGTTGAGCAGCAGAACGCCCTGCCTGCTCCAGGGAGTCAGGTCGCCGTTGGCCGGACGAGGCACCCCGAGGTCGGAGTGGAGCTCGCGGAAGATGTTGTCCAGGCTCGGCGGTACGGGGCGCACCTCGGGGGCCACGGAGAACGACAAGCCCATCGCGTGCCCCGGGGTGGGATACGGATCCTGGCCGACGATCAGCACTTTGACCTCGTCGAAGGGCTGCTGGAAGGCGCGCAGCACATGCGCCCCGGCCGGCAGGTACGTTCGGCCCGCGGCGATCTCGGCGCGCAGGAAGTCTCCCATCGCGGCGATCTGCCCCGCCACCGGCTCCAGAGCCCGGGCCCAGCCCGGCTCGACGATCTCGTTCAACGGTCGTGCTGCCACAGGCGGTCACTCTACTGGCTGCACCGCAACGCCCGGCCACGGCCACCGCCCTACGCGTCCAGCACCGCGGCCCGTACGCACAGGACGTCCGGCAGGTGTTCGGCCAGCAGCTGCCAGCTGTCCCCGTCGTCGTGGCTGGCGTACAACTCGCCGTTGCGGTTGCCGAAGTAGACCCCCGCGGGATCGGCGTCGTCGGTGCACAGGGCGTCGCGCAGGACCGTGCCGTAGTGGTCCCCGTCCGGCAGTCCTCGGGTGAGCGGTTCCCAGGTGGCGCCCGCGTCCTGCGTACGGAAGACCCGGCACCGGTGCTCCGCGGGCACCCGGTCGGAGTCGGCGTTGAGCGGGAAGACGTAGGCGGTGTCCGGCCGGTGGGGGTGGGCGGCCACGGCGAAGCCGAAGTCGGAGGGCAGCCCGCCGCCGATGTCGGTCCACCGCGCGCCCGCGTCGTCGCTGCGGTACACGCCCCAGTGGTTCTGGAGGTACAGCCGCCCGCGGTCGCCGGCGTCCTGGGCGATCTTGTGCACGCACTGGCCGAACTCCGGTTGCGGGTCCGGCAGGAACACCGCCGAGACACCCCGGTTGGACGGGGTCCAGCTCGCCCCGCCGTCCGTGGTCCGGAACACCCCGGCCGTGGACACCGCCACCGTCACCGCGTCGGGGTCGGCCGGATCGGTCAGCACCGTGTGCAGGCCCTCCCCGCCGCCGCCCGGCATCCAGCTCTTGCGGGTCGGGTGCTCCCACAGCGGGCGGACCAGCTCGAAGGACTGCCCGCGGTCGGCCGAGCGGAACAGCGCGGCGGGCTCCGTCCCGGCATAGACCACGTCCGGTGCCTCCGGCCCGGCCGGATGCAGCTGCCACACCCGCTCCAGCGAGGCACCGGTGTCCTTGGGGAACTTGACGGCGGGCGCGGCCGGTTCCTGCCAGCTCGCCCCCAGGTCGTCGGAGCTGAACACCGACGGCCCCCAGTGCGCGCTGTCCCCGCCGACCAGCAGCCGCGGGGCCGGGCCGCGCCGGTCGACCGCGACGGCATACACGGCCTGGGCGTTGAAGTGGGGGCCGTCGAAGTCCCACGGCCCGCCGCCCCGCCTGCGGCCGATGAAAAGACCCTTGCGGGTCCCCACGAGCATGAGCACATCGGACATGGCCGACACCTCCGGACTGCGTTGTCCCGGTCGTCTGCAGAGCATCTTCCGGCCAGTCTGCACCTCCCCGCCGACAGCGGCCCGGCGGGCACACGCTGCTCTGACCAGCCGATCACCATCGATCAACCGTGTGTGAAAAGGGGTGGCTACTTGATCGTAGGAGGGCGGGAGGAGTTGACTTTCAGCCCCTGCCGCCGCACGCGAGAGGCACTACGTGGTCACCGAGCACCTGTCCCCGCTCGACCTCGCCTTCTGGCGGATCGAATCCGCCACCCATCCCATGCACCTCGGAGCCCTCGCCGTCTTCGACGCGACACCGCGGACCGACGCGCCCGTTGCCGACCGCCCCGGGACCGACCGCCCCGGCGCCGCCCGCCGTGGCAGCGCCGCCCGCCGCCCCGGCGCAGCTCCCCGCCCCGATGCGGCCGCCCGAGCCGCCGAGCTGCTCGCCGCCCGCTGCGACGCCGTGCCCGGTCTGCGCCGCAGGATCCACGACGTGCTGCTGCCGGTCGGCGCAGCCGCCTGGTCGCCCGACCCGGACTTCGACCCGGCCCGGCACGTGTTCCTCGTACGGACCGGCGATCCGCAGCGGGCCGCCGGGCCGCTGATGGCGCGCCCGCTGGACCGGGACCGGCCGCCCTGGGAAGCGCATGTACTGGCCGGACCGGACCCGGACTCCTTCGCGGTGCTGTTCAAGTTCCACCACGCCCTCGCCGACGGGCTCGGGGCCCTGGCGCTGGCCGCCGCCCTCTTCGACGAGGGCTGCGCCTTCGCGGGTCCCGAGCGGCCCGCCCCCGCCCCGCGGCCCGCCCGCTCCCTGTTGCGCAGCCTGCCCGCAGTGCTGACCTCCCGCTTCCAGGACGTCGGCCAGGCCCTGGAGATCGGAGCCGCGGTGGCCCGGGCCGGGCTGCCCGTCGGCGTCCCGGCCGCCCTGGCCGCTCCGGTCCCGACCGGGCCCGGAACCCGGGCGGTCGCGGGTCTCGCCCTCGACCTGGACGAGGTCAACCGCATCCGGAAGGTCTCGGGGGGCACCGTCAACGACGTGCTGATCGCCGTCGTGGCCGGCGCGATGCGGCGCTGGCTCGTCGGCCGGGGCGACGGGGAGCCCACGGGCGCCGGGCCGCGCGCCCTGATACCGGTGTCCCGGCGCAGACCGGGTGGCGGCGCCAAGCCGTACGGGAACCGGCTCTCCGGCTACCTGCTGAGGCTTCCCCTCGCCGAACCGGACCCGCTGCGCCGCCTGGAGCGCGTCCGCACCGGCATGGACCGCAACAAGGAGGCCGGACCCGCCCGCGGGGCCGGGGCCGTCGCCCTGCTCGCGGACCACGTCCACCCGCTCGGCCACCGTCTCGGCGGCCCCTTCGTCGCGCAGGCCGCCCGGCTGCTCTTCGACGTCCTGGTCACGAGCGTCCCGCTGCCGAGCTTCACCTTCTCCCTCGGCGGCAGCCGGGTCCGGGAGGTGTACCCGCTGGCCCCGCTGGCCCGCGGCCACTCGCTCGCGGTGGCGGTCTCCACGTACAAGGGAACGGTCCACTACGGCCTGGTCGCCGACGCGGCGGCCGTCCCGGACCTCCCGGACCTCGCGCAGGCCCTGCGCGCCGAGCTGGACGACCTGGTACGGGTGGTGCGCTGCTAGGACGCCCGGACGGCCGCCCAGGCCTCGGGGACCAGGAGCCCGGGGCGGAGCCCGCGCGCGGGATTGGGCTAGCCGGTCGGGCGGTCCGCGGCGGCCGCGGTCAGGAGGCCGGTCCAGTCGGGGATCTTCACCGAGCCGCGGCCCAGGGAGCGGCCGAGGGCCGCCTCGGCCGTTTCGATCGCCAGCCAGCCCGGCCACTCCACCGGCTCCAGGCCCGCCGCCCGCAGGGCGTCCAGGGGGTCGTCCGGAAGCTCCCGGCGGGCCAGCGCACCCGCGTCCTGGAGCAGCGAGGAGGCGGTCTCCTTGGCGCAGGGGCGGTTGGTGCCGATCACCCCGGTGGGGCCGCGCTTGATCCAGCCCGCCACGTACTCGCCGACCGAGACCCGGCCCCCGCGCAGCACCCGCCCGGCCGCATGCGGGACCGTGGCCGTCGCCGGGTCGAAGGGGAGGCCCGGCAGCGGGACGCCCTGGTAGCCCACCGAGCGCAGCACCAACTGCGCCTCGACGTCCTCGTACTCACCCGTTCCGGTGACACCGCCCCGCCCGTCCGGAGCCGTGCGCTCGAAGCGCACCCCCGAAACCCGGCCGCCGGGGCCGCCCAGCAGCTCCACCGGGCGCAGGTAGAACCGCAGGGTGATGGCCCGCGGCGTCCCGTCGGGGTCCTGCTCCGCCCAGCCGCGCAGCACCTCAAGGTTGCGCCGGGCGACCGCGGGCAGCGCGGCGGCGGCGCCCGGGTCGGCATAGGCAGGGTCGAGGGCGAGCTCCGCGGGGTCCACCCGCACGCCCACACCCGGCAGCGTGCCGAGCTCCCGCAGCTCCTTGGTGGTGAACTTCCCCTGCGAAGGACCGCGTCGGGCGACCATCGCCACCGACCGCACCCCGCTGCCCGCGAGCACGCCGAGGGCGGGCTGCGGCATGTCCGTCGGCGCCAGCTCCGGTTCGCCCCGGGCCAGCATCCGCGTCACGTCCACCGCGACGTTGCCCGCCCCGATGACCACCGCCGAGCCCACCCCGGCCAGGTCGAATGCCTCTGCCGCCGTATCGGGGTGTCCGCTGTACCAGGCGACGAACTCGGTCGCGGAATGCACCCCGGCCAGCTCCTCGCCGGGAATCCCCAGCAGCCGGTCGCGCGCCGCCCCCACGCAGTACACCACCGCGTGGTAGAGCTCCAGCAGTCGCCCGGTGGACAGCAGGGGCCCGCCTACCTCCACATGGCCGAGGAAGCGGATCCGCTCGTCCTCCAACACCGTGCGCAGGCTGCCCTGGAGCGACTTGATCTTCTCGTGGTCGGGGGCGACCCCGTACCGCACGAGGCCGTACGGCGCCGGCAGCCGGTCCAGTACGTCCACGCGGACGCCCGGCACCTCGCGCTGCTGGACCAGTGTCTGAGCGGCGTAGACCCCGCTGGGGCCCGAACCGACGACGGCGACACGAAGCACGGCGGAGCTCCTCCCGCAGGTGTTCTCCAGCATGACACCAGGCCCCGCGCCCGTCAGCCCATCGCGCGCATCCGGTGGATCTCGGCGCTCTGGGTGGCCACGACCTCGTTGGCCATCTCCTCCACCGCGCCGTTGTTCCCGCCGGCCAGCACCTCGGCGGCCATCTTCACGGCCCCTTCGTGGTGGGCGGTCATCAGCCGCAGGAAGAGCCGGTCGAAGTCCGCCCCCCGGGCGCCTGCCAGCTCGGCCAGCTGCTCCTCGCTCGCCATGCCGGGCATGGCGCCGTGGTCGTGGCCGGCGCCGGCCCCGGCGGAGGGCTGCGGGTAGCGCGCCAACCACTTCTGCATGGCGGAGATCTCGGGCTGCTGAGCGGCCGAGATCCGCTCGGCGAGCCGTTTGACCGGGTCCGCCGAGGCCCGCGCCGGGACCAGCGCGCTCATGGCGAGGGCCTGGCGGTGGTGTTCGATCATGTGCTGGACGTAGGTCCGGTCGGCCGCGTTCGGACTGTCGTCGGGCTGCCGTCGGGCCGCCTCCCCGGGGGAGAGGGTGCGGGCCGCTTCGCCCGGTCTGCCGGGGGCGATGACTGCCGCGCCGTCCTGTTTCCCCTCGTCCGCACCGTCCCCGCCCCGGCAGCCGGCCAGCGCGAGCAGGACCGCGGCGGCCACGGCCGCCCCGGCGGTCCGGCCGAGTAACCCTTTTGCCATGTCCATGAAAGGAACATACTGCCGGGGTCCAGGTTCCGTTCCCACCCCGGACGGAATCGACCGGACTTCGATGGGAGGGCACAGTGACCTCAGAGCGCACCACCGGCGCGCGGCGCAGAAGCCTGTCCGTGGCCGCCGCCGCGGCCGGGCTGCTCGCCACGCTGCTGGCAGCCGGCCCCGCGTCCGCCACCCCCGACCCCGGCGACTTGTCGCCGGGCGGCGCCTTCCGGCAGGGCGCCGCCCCCGCCGCAGGACCGGACGTGGGCCGCGAACTCGCCCCCGGCGAGATCCCCGGCCAGGACGAGGTCGTCCACAGCGCCAACGTCAAACCCCTGGCCAACATCCCCAGCACCTATCCGGGCGTCATCAACTCCGACCTGGCCTTCCAGGGCAAGTACGCCTACGCGGGCAACTACAACGGCTTCACGATCTACGACATCGGCAATCCCAAGGCCCCGAAGGCCGTGAGCCAGGTGCTCTGCCCCGGCGGCCAGAACGACGTGTCCGTCCACGGCGACCTGCTCTTCCTCTCCACCGACTCCTCGCGCAGCGACGACTCCTGCAACAGCGTCTCGCAGCCCGCGACGGAGAAGTCCTCGTGGGAGGGCATCAAGATCTTCGACATCAAGGACAAGAAGAACCCCAAGTACATCAAGTCCGTCGAGACCAACTGTGGCTCCCACACCCACACCCTGGTGCCGGGCGGCCGCGACATCTACCTCTACGTGGCCTCGTACTCGCCGAACGAGGCCTTCCCCGACTGCCGGCCGCCGCACGACGGCATCTCCGTGGTCAAGGTCCCGAAGAAGGCCCCGACGCAGGCGGCGGTCGTCGCCTTCCCGGTCCTCTTCCCGGACGGCGGCAACCCGGGCGCGCCCACCAACCCCGGCGTCTCGAAGACCACCGGGTGCCACGACATCACGGTGCTGCCGTCCAAGAACCTGGCCGCCGGCGCCTGCATGGGCGACGGCATCCTCTTCGACATCAGCAAGCCCGAGCAGCCGAGGGTCATCGACCGCGTGCAGGACAACGTGAACTTCGCGTTCTGGCATTCGGCGACCTTCAACGAGAAGGCCGACAAGGTGGTGTTCACCGACGAGCTGGGCGGCGGTGGCGGCGCCACCTGCAACGAGGCCACCGGCCCGAACCGCGGTGCCGACGGGATCTACAACATCACCGGCAGCGGCGACCAGCGCAAACTCGTCTTCCGCAGCTACTTCAAGATCCCGCGCCTCCAGGCCGACACCGAGAACTGCGTGGCCCACAACGGCTCGCTGATCCCAGTCGCCGGCCGCGACATCATGGTCCAGGCCTGGTACCAGGGCGGGGTCTCGGTCTGGGACTTCACCGACTCCGCCGATCCCCGGGAGATCGGCTACTTCGAGCGCGGTCCGCTCACCACGGACGCGCTCGGCCTCGGCGGGTCCTGGTCCGCGTACTACTACAACGGACACATCTACTCGAACGACATCACCAAGGGCCTCGACGTGCTCCGGCTCGACGACTGGCGCACCGAGAGCGCGAAATGGGTGTACATGGACCGGCTCAACGTCCAGAGCCAGCCCGCGTATCACTGATCCGGCCGCGGGCCCTGCGCGCCGCTGAGCGGAAACGTTCCGTCGGGCGGTCCGCCGTCCGGCGGGACGCCGAGCTCCCAGTCCAGCCCGTAGCGCTGGAACAGCTCCGCCCGCAGCCGGGCCGGCGGCATGGGCGCGCCCGGCAGCAGCACCGCCACCACCGCGCCCATCAGCAGCGCCCGCAGCAGCGGGTAGTCGGTGTCCACGTCCGCCGAGCCGTACCGGGTGACGGTGTCCCGGAGCAGCTGCGCCAGCCGCTGCTGCTCCGGGCACTGCACGAAGCCCTCGGCCTGCAGGATGCCCGCCATGTGGGTCCGCATCAGCAGCGGCTGGTCGCGGGCCAGCCCGAGGATCGCGTCGATGGCGCGGGCGAGGCGCTCGCGGCCGTCGTCGGTGCGCGGCTCCCGCTCCAGGGCGGCGTCCAGCGTCAGATGCATCAGCCGGTGCACCGCCGACTGCAGCAGCTGCCGTTTGCCCGGGAAGTAGTACGACACCAGGCCGCGGGCCGTGCCCGCCCGGTCGGCGATGTCGCCGAGCGTCGTGGCCTCGTAGCCGTGCTCGGCGACGAGTTCGACCGTGGCCTGGAGCAGCCGCTCCCGGGAACGTCTGCGCAATTCTTCATTGACCGATGCGCTGCGCGGGGACATGCTTACTCCTGCGTTGACTGGCTCCCAGCCAATATACTCAGCGCACGGGGTCGCCTGCTCTGGGTGACACGGGGGATCGCCCAGAGCAGGTACGCCCACCCCCTCACGACACGCCGGTTTCCGGCCGATGTCGGTGCAGGGGCAGCGAGATCGCCGACGCCGCCAGGGCCGCGCCCAGGAGCCAGCCCCCGACCACGTCCGACGGCCAGTGCACGCCGACGTAGACCCGGGTGAAGCCGACCCCGAGCACCGAGAGGGCCGCCAGCGCCCACGCCGCACCCGCCCACGCCCTCCGCTTCGGCCTCGCCCGGGGGAGCAGCCACAGCAGCAGTCCGCACACCGCCGCCGCCGTCATCGCGTGGCCCGAGGGATAGGCGGCGAAGTGCGCCGTGGCGATCGGATCCGGCCACATTGGCCGCTCCCGCCCCACGAGAGCCTTCAGCGCCTGCTGCACCGCCGCCGCGGCCACCGTGGCCGCGGCGATCCGCAGGGCCCGCTCGCGCTCACCGCGGCGCCACAGCCACCCACAGGCTGCGGCGGCGAGGGCGCGCATGGTCCACGGGTCCCACACCCAGTCGGTCAGGATCCGCACCAGGTGGGTGACACCGGGGTGGCCGACGGCGTACGGGTGGAGCCGGAGCACGGCCTGGTCGTCGTACGACAGGAGCGGCCTCCAGCGGGCCACCACCAGCGCCGTCAGGACCACGGCGAGCACCGCGCAGCCGATCCCCGTCCACCTGACCCGCTCGCTCCGCATGCGGGAGATCCTCGCACCCGGCCGACGCCCCGGACGTGCGGGCACGCGCGCGGCGGGGCAGCCTCACCCGCCCCGCAGGGCACCGCTCCCGCAGCACCCGCTCACTCGGGCCGGCGCTCAGGCCAGCGCGCTCAGCCCCGGCACGACCGCCACGAGCAGCGGCACCGCAGGCACCAGGGTGGCCAGTGCCGCCAGCCGCAGCCGGCGCCCCGCCGAGAGCCGCGGCGCCGCGGACAGCAGCCTGCGCACCCGCTCCGACACGTGCGGCTGCGGGTTCGTCGTCGCCGCGAACACCCCGCGGTCCTCGTTGAGTCCGACCAGCGCCAGCGCCACCGTGAGCCGCCCGAACCGCCGCGAGGCCACGTCGTCGGCCGCCAGCTCGACGAGCCGGTGCATCTCCTCCTCGAACGCAGCGAACACCGGCACCTGCGGGAAACCGCCCGCCAGCGCCCGCGAGCAGTGCAGCAGCCAGTCGTGCCGGGCCGCCGCATGGCTCTGCTCGTGCGCCAGTACGGCGTCCAGCTGGGCGCCCTTGAGCCGGCCCAGCGCCGCCGTGGTCACCACCAGTTGGGGGGCCGCCCCGGGCAGCCACCAGGCGTCGGGCCGCGCCCCCTCCAGGACCACCAGCCGCGCCCCGGCCGGCACTTCCCCGGGCAGCAGCGGCGCCCGTACGAGGAGTTCGGCGCCCCGGGCCCGCCGCCCGGCACGCGCCCGCAGCACCTCCCGGGTCAGCCGGGCCCCCGTCCACAGCCCGCCGCCGGCGAGCACCAGCGCCGTGCCGGTGGCCCACGGGCCACCGGTCGGGCCCAGTGCGTACGCCTCGACCACCCCGTGCGGGGCGGCGGCGAAGAGCCGGCCCCGTACCGCCAGCCAGGCGGCGGCCGCACTCAGCACCATCGACAGGGCGAAACACAGCAGCACCGCCCCCACCACGCACTGCCACACCCACAGGGCGACGACGGGTTCGCGCTCGGGCCATTCGGCCCGGGCCAGGAAGCGCGGCGCGAGCACCGCGGTCAGGACGCCGAGCAACAGGAGAGCTGCGGGGACCATCATGGCCGCCAGCCTATGAGCGCCGGCCTACCTGCGGGTATGCTCCCGCGGGATTGGTGACGCAGGACACGTTTGCCCCAGGCTCACATGGTCAGCAGCATCGCCAACATCCCGATCCCCATGGCCAGTCGGCAGGCGCGCGCCAGCTCCGCCGACCTCGCGGGCGGCCCGCCTGCGGCCGGCTGCCCGCCCCCGCCCACCGCCACCAGACGCGCCCCGCCGAGCAGCACGTACCCCGCGAAGTACAGGAGCAGCACTCCCGTGACGAGCGGGAGGCCGGCGCCGCTCCCGTGGCCGGCCAGGGGCGGCTCCAGGTACGCCAGGTAGGCCATGTAGGCCATGTAGGCCATCGCCAGCGAACCGACCAGGTGGTGCGCATGGTGCACCCCGGCCCGCAGCAGCCACAGCGCGTGCAGCGCCGCCCCGCAGAAGACGGCCAGCAGGAGCCGCGGACCCCAGGGCCCGATGCCCGCGGGCACCGCCATCGCCGCCATCCCGAAGCCCATCAGCGCCTCACCGGCCGCCGCGCCCCGCGCCTCCCGGTCCGGACCGCCCGCCCGGGTCACCCGCCGCAGGCAGTACGCCCCGCTCACGGCACACAGCAGCACCAGCAGCCAGGCGGAGAACACGGCGGGAAAGGACATCGGACCGTGCACGGCGGTACCCCCGGTTGGTCGGCGTCACCGAAGGGATGCCCAGGCCCGGACGGCCGCACGCCGCCCCGGGTTAGGCTCTGGGTGCCGCACCGGGCATGTCATATGCCGCCGAGCAGAACGGAGCCCCCGATGTCGACCGCCCACCCCGCCTCCCTGAGCTTCCGCAGCGCCGTGGAGGCGGACGTACCGGAGCTGGTGGTGCTCGTCGAGTCGGCGTACCGCGGCGACGCGAGCCGCGCCGGCTGGACCACGGAGGCGGACTTCCTCGACGGGCAGCGCACCGACGAAGCCGGGGTCCGTTCGATCATCGAGGCCGAGGACGGCACCGTCCTCGCCGTCGAACGCGCGGGCGAGCTCGTCGCCTGCTGCCAGCTCGAACACCGCGGTGACCACGCCTACTTCGGCATGTTCGCGGTCCGCCCCGGCCTCCAGGGCGGCGGCCTCGGCAAGGAGATCCTGGCCGAGGCCGAGCGGTTCGCCCGCGAGACCTGGGGCGCCAAGGAGATGCGCATGACGGTGGTGAACGTACGGGAGGAGCTCATCGCCTACTACGTGCGCCGCGGCTACCGGCGCACCGGCGAGCTGAGCCCCTTCCCCTACGGCGACGAGCGCTTCGGCATTCCGCTCCGCGAGGACCTGGCCTTCGAGCTGCTCGTCAAAGAGCTGTAGGGCGGCAGGGGCGCGGGAGCGCCCGCCGCCGCCCCCTACAGCCGGAGCTCAGGCCGTGAACCGGCCGGTGCTGCGGATCTCCGGGAAATCGGTGGCGACGCCGTCCAGTTCGAGGGCGCGCGCCAGCCGCAGCTGCTCCAGGGTGTTCACCGTCCAGCCGGTCACCCGCAGCCCGGCCCGGTGCGCCGCCTCCACCGTCTCCAGGGTGAGCCGCCGCAGGTTCAGCGCGACGGTACGGGCGCCCGCGGCCAGGGCCCGGTCCACGATGTCCTCGGCCTCGTCGCCGCCCAGGTCCGCGTAGAGGGCGGTCCGGGCACCGGGCACCCGGCGGGCCGCCTCGGCGAGCACCGCGTCGTGGAAGGAGGCCACCTCCACCCGCGCGCTCAGGTCCCGGCGCAGCACCAGCTCCGCCAGCACGGCGACTGCGGCCACGTCCGCGACCGACACCTGCAGCGGGGTGCGGACGGCGTCCAGGACGTCCTCGAAGACCGGCACGCGCTCGCCGTCCCCGGCATCCAGTTCGCGCAGTTCCCCCAGGGTCAGGTCGGCGACGGCCCCGGCGCCGTCGGTGGTGCGGTCCACTTCGGCGTCGTGCAGGACGACGAGGACGCCGTCCTTACTGAGCTGCACATCCATGGAGATGACGTCCATACCGGAGCGTTCCGCGCGGACGAACGACCGCAGGGTGTTCTCCGGTTCGACACCCATGACCCCGCGGTGACCGATGGTGAGGAAAGTCAAGGTTCTCTCGCTTCCGTCGACGGCGGCTCCCCGCGCGGTCGGTGTCCCTGCCGGCCGCGCGCGGTGAGGACGCATGCTAGTGCGCCGCCGATGCGTTGGGACCGGCCGTGCAGAGCCCGCGGCGAAGCCGACGGCCGGTTCCCGCCGGGGTTCCGCGCCGCCGTACGCCCGTCCGGTGGCCCGCCGCGTCACCCGCGCGTGGGCGCGTCCCCGCCGCCTTGACGGCGGCCGGTCCCGGCACCGGCCCCCGTCGGCGCGAGCTCCGCCAGATCCGCCAACAGGGCCTTGGCCAGGGCGAGTTCGGCCAGGTGGTGGCGCTCGCTCCAGCGCAGCGCCAGGGCGGGGAAGGCCCATTGCGGCACCTCGGCCGCCTGCGCCACGGCCTCCCGTACGGCGGCCAGCTCGGCCCGGGTGCGCTCCAGGTGCTCGCCCACCAGCGCGCGCAACCGCTCCGGCTCGGCGAGGTGCCCCAGCCAGATCCGCAGCAGCAGCCCGTGCTTGAGCACCGGGGGACCGGCGTCGGCGGTGTCGCAGGCCCAGTCCGCCAGGGCCTGGCGCCCGGCGGGGGTGATGGCGTAGCGGCGCTTGGCCCGCGCCTCCTCGGGACCGGAGCGAGCGGAGGCCGCGTACCCCAGTTCCTCCAGGCGGCGCAGCTCGGCGTAGATCTGGCTGATCGCCGGCGACCAGTAGAAGAAGCGCAGCGAGGAGTCCGCCCACTTCTTCAGCTCGTAGCCGGTGCGCTCCCCGGGGAAGGACAGCAGCCCGAGCACCGCCCACGCCGTGGCCGGCAGGTCGGGATTCCGTCCGCTGCGCTCCTTCTCGTGCCGTCGTGTGTCTTGCTTCTTCCAGTTCTGACTACTAGTCATATTCCGAATTGAAGTAAGACCGGGCACGGGACGCAACCCTGGAGGCACCGTGAAATTTTCCGTGATCTTCGAAGCCCAGCTCGCCGACCCCACCGTGGAGCGCGAACACCAGGTCATCCGCGACTGCGTCGAGCAGGCCGTGCTCGCCGAGCGGATGGGCTTCGACCGGATCTGGGCCGTGGAGCACCACTCCCTGAAGTGGTACGCCCACATGAGCGCGCCGGAGATCTTCCTGACCTGGGTCGCGGCCCGGACGCGCACCATACGCATCGGCCACGGCGTCGTGTGCATGCCCTTCGGCTTCAACCATCCCGTCCGGGTCGCCGAGCGGGCCGCCATGCTCGACCTCCTCTCCGGCGGCCGGGTCGACCTGGGCGCCGGACGCGGCGGCACCGAGCAGGAGACCTCCCTGTGCGGGGTCGACCGCGACCGCACCGCGCAGGAGGTCGAGGAGGCGCTGCGGATCATCGGCAGGGCCTGGCAGGAGGAGGAGCTGGAGTACCACGGCGCGCTGCTGGACATCGACCCCCACCCGATCCTCCCGCGGCCCCGGCAGACCCCCCACCCTCCCCTCTTCCTGGCCTGCAGCCGCACCGAGACCCTGGAGCAGGCCGCCGAGCTGGGCATCGGGGCCCTGGTGATGGGCTTCGCCGGACCCGAGTCCGTCGCGGGGATGCGGGCGGCCTACGACCGGGCGCTCGCCCGGCGGGACGGCGACCGCTTCGTCTCCACCGTCGTCAACGACCACTTCTCGGTGCTCTGCCCGACCATCGTGCTCGACGACCGCGAGGAGGCCCGGCGGATCGGCATCCGCGGGCAGCGGTTCTTCGCCCAGTCCATCGGCCACTGGTACGGGGGGTCCGGCATCCCGGACGAGGCGGTGGTCGCGGGGGCGGACGAGGCCGCGGAGCTGCGCAGGGCAGCCGAGCAGGTGGTGGCCCGGCTGCACGAGCAGCACATCCCCGTCCGGCCGGCCTCGACCGCCACCTTCAACGCCGACCACGCGTACGGCAGCGCCGACGACGCCATCGCCCACGTCGAACGGCTCCGGCAGGCGGGCGCCGACGAGGTCATGTGCCTGGTCCAGATGGGCACCGTGCCGCAGGAGGCCTGTCTGGAGACGCTGCGGCAGTGGGGCGAGAAGGTCATCCCCCACTTCCGCGGCGCGTGAGGAGCCCTGCCGTGAGCGATCCGACCGACCGGCTCGACCCCGCCGCCCGCCCCTGGGTGGAAGCGCTGGCCGCCGCCTTCCCCGACGTCGGCGGGCGCGTCACCGATGCCGTCGAGGCCCGCCGCGTCCTCGCCGCCGCGTCCGGCGCGGCCGCCGGCCTCCCGCGGCCCGCCGTCGGCGCCGTCGAGGACCGGGAGATCCCCGGGCCGGCCGGAGCGCCTTCCCTGCCGGTGCGGGTCTACCGTCCCGATCCGCAGCGGTGGCCGGGCCCCCGGCCGACCGTCGTGTTCTGCCACGGCGGCGGCTGGGTCCTGTGCGACCTGGACAGCCACGACGCCACCGTCCGCGCGCTCTGCCGGGCCTCCGGGGCCGTCTTCGTGTCCGTCGGCTACCGGCGGGCCCCGGAGGACCCCTTCCCCGCCGCCGTCCTCGACGCCTACGCGGCGCTGCACTGGGCCGGCGCCCACGTCGCCGGGCTGGGCGGCGATCCCGGCGCGCTGGTGGTCGCCGGGGACAGCGCCGGGGGCAACCTGGCGGCCGCCTCCCTGCTGCTGGCCAGGGCGCACGGGGGGCCGGCCGTCGCCCTCCAGGTGCTCGTCTACCCGGCCCTGGACGCCGCGCAGGACAGCGGCTCGTACCGCCGGAACGCCTCGGGCTGCTTCCTGACCGCCGCCCACCTGCGCTGGTTCTGGCGGCAGTACCTCGGACCCGGCGGTGACGGGCGCCATCCGCTGGCCTCGCCCGGGACGGCCGACCTCACCGGACTGCCGCCCGCCCACGTGGTCACGGCGGGCTGCGATCCGCTGTGCGACGAGGGGGCCGCGTACGTACGACGCCTGCGCGCGGCGGGCACGGCGGCGCGCCGGGACCACCATCCGGGGATGTTCCACGGGTTCCTCGCGCTGAACGGCCTGCTGCCCGCAGCCCGTTCCGCACTCGACCGGATCGCCGAAGCCATCGCCGGGACGGTGCCCGGCGGGAAGAATTACGGTAACGATGGGGGTTGGGCAGGATAATTTCCCGATCTCCCACTTGAACAGGAGACCCTTACATGCATACGCTGCCTTGACGTGAGGTTCTCCTGTGGAGGAAGTGACATGACGGAAACTCTTGTGCCGGGTTCTGCCGGTGCGGTGATAACCGCCGGTGCGCGGGTGGTCGACCACCCCGCGTGGCCCGAGCTCAAGGCCGCCGTGGAGGAGATCCGCCCCTGGCAGGCCAAGGACGGTTCCATCGACTTCGAGGCCGCCGGCGCCCCGGCTCCGGCGCAGGTCGAGGCCGCCGTAGAGCGGGTGGTCAGCGGCATCGAGGCGCTGTCCCCGCTGCTGCCGCACGCCACCGCGTACCACAAGGCGCTGGTCGGCGACCTGCGCAAGTGGGTCGCGGACGGCTTCAAGGTGCCGGACTTCCTGGACTCCCTGATGGCCTTCCACCCGGCCGCCGAGCGCGCCGACGGGCTCCAGCACCTCGTCGTCTTCCCCATGTACACGCAGAACGGCAACCCGGACCGCAACTTCGAGGCCGTCGTCCTCAAGATGGTCTGGCCCGAGTGGCTGTCCGAGCTGGAGCGCACCCGGTACGACAACCCGCTCTTCCTCGGCATCACCTTCGAGGACTTCACCCCGGGCTACGACACCCACTCCGCCGTGCTCTTCCCGGAGACCATCGCCGTCCGCGAGGCCCCCGAGCGCTTCACCTGGGGCGGCATCTTCTGCGACCGCGAGGCCGCGCGCTACCGCAAGGTCACCGAGGCCGCCGTGGACATCCTCGGCATCGAGCTGCCCGAGGACATCGCGCGGATGGTCGAGGACCAGGAGCGCTGTGAGAAGGCCTTCGTCCTGTGGGACATGGTCCACGACCGCACCCACAGCCACGGCGACCTGCCGTTCGACCCCTTCATGATCAAGCAGCGCCAGCCCTTCTGGATGTACGGCCTGGAGGAGCTGCGCTGCGACCTCACCGCCTTCAAGGAGGCCGTGAAGCTGGAGTCCGAGGGCAACGAGCACGGCCGTGACGTGCAGTACGCCGTCCTGTTCGACCGCATGTTCCGCTTCCCGGTCTCGGGTGACCGCAACCGCAACTACGACGGCCTCGGCGGCCAGCTCCTGTTCGCGTACCTCCACAAGCACAACGTCGTGCGCTGGACGGACAACACGCTGAAGATCGACTGGATGCGCGCCCCCCAGGTCACCAACCAGCTGTGCGCCGAGATCGAGGACCTCTACCGGGCCGGCATCGACCGCCCGAAGCTCGTCCACTGGTTCAAGGCGTACGAGCTCGTCTCCACCTACCTCGCCCCCCACCCGGGCTCCAAGTGGGCCAAGGGCCCCGACGCCCTCGACCTGACGCAGCCGCCGCGCAAGCTGGTGGACGACGTGCTTCCCGACGAGTTTCCGCTGAGCATGTTCTATGAGGCGCTCGCGAAGAAGCTCAAGGGAGTGATCGCCTCCACCAAGGGCATCACTGCAGTGAACGCCGAGACGGCCGAGCGAGCCGCCGCGTGAGCGTTCGCCCACAGGAGGCTGCACAGATGAACGACTCTGGGATCGCCGGGAACGGCAACGGCGCGCTGCACGGGGCCGTCGTGGCGGTGGCCGGGGCCGGCGGGCCCGCCGGCCGCGCCACCCTGCTCCGCCTCGCCGAGGCGGGCGCCGTGGTCGTGGCGTCCGACGCCGACCCGGCGCGGCTCGCCGAGGCCGTGGACGCGGCGCGCTACGCCCACGGCGGCGCCACCGTCACCGGCGACACCGTGGACCTGCTCGACCTCGACGCCACCAAGGCGTGGGCCGAGCGGACCGAGAAGGAGTTCGGCCGCGTGGACGGCGTCGTCCACCTGGTCGGCGGCTGGCGCGGCAGCACCTCCTTCACCGAGACCGACCTCGCGGACTGGGACTTCCTGGAGAAGCTCCTCATCCGCACCGTCCAGCACACCTCGATCGCCTTCCACGACGGCCTGCTGCGCAGCGACCGCGGCCGCTACGTGCTGGTGAGCCAGTCCGGCGCGCACAAGCCCGTCGCCAACAACGCCGCGTACAACGCCGGCAAGGCGGCCGCCGAGGCCTGGACGCTCGCCATGGCCGACTCCTTCCGCAAGGCGGGGGGCGAGGAGGGCCCGGGCGCCGCGGCTGCCATCCTGGTGATCAAGGCACTGGTGCACGACGCGATGCGCGCCGAGCGTCCCAATGCGAAGTTCGCGGGCTTCACCGACGTCAAGGAGCTGGCCGAGGCCATCGCCGGCGTATGGGACCGGCCCGCCACCGATGTGAACGGACAGCGTCTGTGGCTCACTCCGCAACCGTGAAGACCGATGCCCGCCGGCACCACGATCCGGCGGTCCGCGGGTTCGCGAGCGACAACTACGCGGGGGTTCATCCAGAGATCCTGGAAGCCCTCGCCCTGGCCAACGGCGGCCATCAGGTCGCCTACGGCGAGGACGAGTACACCGAAAACCTGCAGAAGATCATCCGCAGCCACTTCGGCCCGTACGCGCAGGCGTACCCCGTCTTCAACGGCACCGGCGCGAACGTCACCGCCCTCCAGGCGCTGACTGACCGCTGGGGCGCGGTGATCTGCGCCGAGACGGCGCACATCAACGTCGACGAGGGCGGGGCACCCGAGCGGATGGCGGGGCTCAAGCTGCTCACCGTCCCGACCCCGGACGGCAAGCTCACCCCCGAGCTCATCGACCGGCAGGCCTGGGGCTGGGAGGACGAGCACCGGGCGATGCCGCAGGTCGTCTCGATCACCCAGAACACCGAGCTGGGCACGGTCTACACCCCGGACGAGATCCGGGCCATCTGCGAGCATGCACACGGCAACGGCATGAAGGTGCACCTCGACGGGGCACGAATAGCCAACGCCGCGGCCTCCCTCGACGTTCCCATGCGCACCTTCACCAACGCGGTGGGCGTGGACGTGCTGTCCTACGGCGGCACCAAGAACGGCATGATGTTCGGCGAGGCCATCGTCGTGGTCAATCCGGACGCGGTCCGGCAGATGAAGCACATCCGCAAGATGTCGATGCAGCTCGCGTCCAAGATGCGGTTCGTGTCGGTGCAGTTGGAGGCGCTGCTCGCGAAGGACCTGTGGCTGCGCAACGCGCGGCACGCCAATGCGATGGCCCAGCGGCTGGCTGCGGGCGTGCGGGAGACCGACGGGGTCGAGATCCTCTACCCGGTGCAGGCCAATGCCGTGTTCGCGAAGCTGCCCCACGAGGTCTCGCGGCGGCTCCAGCAGCGGTACCGGTTCTACTTCTGGGACGAGGTCGCCGGTCACGTCCGCTGGATGTGTGGCTTCGACACCCAGGAGGAGGACGTGGACGGCTTCCTCCAGGCACTCAAGGAAGAGCTGGCCCGGTAGTCCTGTTGACCTTGGCTCCAACTGAATATTTATGCCTCCGACTGCAAATCTATTGATTTAAGGTCGGAGGCATGCCTATGCTCGGACGCATGCAGCTGATCCAGCAGAACCCCGACATCCACGACTATCTTGGGTCTGACCAGGCCGTCGATCACTGGCACCAGCTGGTGCAGGAGACCGCGGAGACCCTCTGGTCCGCCACTGGAGATGCATACTCATACGCCAAGACTGCGTTCGAGTTCGTGCGTGACACGATCCCGCACTCGGCGGACTCCGGGGATCTGCGGGTTGCCTGGCGGGCCTCCGACGTACTGAGCACCCGCAACGGCATCTGCTACGCGAAGTCCCACGCGCTGGTGGCCCTGCTGCGGGCGCGGGGCGTCCCGGCGGGCTTCTGCTACCAGCGGCTCGCCGACGACGACGGTGCGAACCCCGCCGTGCACGGCCTGGTCGCCCTCCGGATGCCCGGCAGCAGCCGGTGGTACCGCCTGGACCCGCGCGGCAACAAGCCCGGCGTGGACGCCCAGTTCTCCGTGGACGGCGAACAGTTGGCCTTTCCCGTACGGCCGGAGCTCGGCGAGGTCGACTACCCCGAGGTGTACGCCGCCCCGCACCCGGCCACGCTCACGGCGCTCCAGGAGTCCGCCGACCGGCCCGAGCTGTGGCGGAACCTGCCGACGGCGCTGTAGCCGGCGCCGCGGGTACGGATCCCCGCGGGCGCGCCAGCAGGGCGTGCAGCAGGGCCGCCGCCAGGAGCAGGACGGAGATCCCGGCCAGCAGGGCCTGCGGCGGAGCTCCGGCGGTGACGCCGACCAGCGCCGCGCCGAGCGATGCGGCGGTCAGCTTGAGGCCGGCCCCGAGGGTGAACACCTGGGTCCGGACGGCATCCGGGGCGTACTCCGAGCGGATCCGGAGCGTGGCCGTCAGCAGTGGCCCGTCGCACACGCCGGCCACCGCGAACAGCGCCGCCCCGACGGCGACGGAAGGGCTGAAGGCGGCTGCGGCCAGGGCGGCCCCGGTCCCCGCCATGGCCCAGCGCGCCGACCGCCCCGGCTCGGCTGCCCTGATCCGGCCCAGGGTCAGCGAGCCCGCCAGCGCACCCAGGGCGAAGGCGGTCATCAGCACGCCCCCGCCGCCCGGGCTGCCGAGCCGGGTGGCGAGCAGGACCGCGGTGGTGGTGAGCGAGCCGATGCCGAGGAAGGCCAGGGTCGTCGCGGAGGTGATCGCCCGCAGCTCCCGGATCCGCCACAGCGCCGCCAGGCCGGCGCCCAGCCCGGCCCGCAGCGAAGCGGGCACCCGCTCTGCGCCGCCGTTCCCGTAGGGGAACGTCGCGGCCAAGGCGGCCGCGAGGGCTCCGGCCAGCGCGAGCACGGCCATCGCGGGCGCGGCGGAGCCCAGCGCCGCGACCAGGCCGACCGCCGCCGGAGCGGTGACCGCCGCGGCGTTGTAGGTGGCCGCGTCCCATGCATACGCCCGGTCCCGCCGGGCCCCCGCCGGGACCAGACCGGCGACCAGGCTGGACATCCCGCCCGTCACCATCGGCCCGCAGCTGCCGCCGAGCACCGCCGTGGCGAGCACCAGGGGCACCGGGGCCCGGCCGAGCAGCAGCGCGAGCGCCGCCACCGCACACGTGAACCCGGCCAGGGCGCCCACGTGGAACAGCCTCGGCCGCCGGGCCCGGGCCGCGGCGGCCCCGGCGAGCGGAGCCGCCAGGACGTGCGGGGCCAGCCAAGCCGTCAGCACGAAGGCCCCGTGCCCCGCGCTCCCGGTCCGCTCCAGGGCGAGCAGGACCACGGCCAGGCCCATGCCTTCGGAGGCCAACCGCGCCGCCACGGCCGCCGCCAGGTACCGCCCGAAGCCACCCATCCCCGAACCCCCTCCACGTTGGTAACGTGTTAGCGGTACAAGACGTTACGTCATCCGGGTGGAATGCGGCAGGAGAGCGGCCATGACCGGTTCCGTACAGGGCTTCTCGGCCGCCCGGCGGCTGCTCGACCTCGCCGAGGCGGTCCGGGCCGACCCCCGCCTCCCGCGCAGCGAGCTCGCGGAGCTCCTCGCCCGGCACGGGGAGCGCCCGGCGGACCTCACGGAGGAGGAGTTCGGCGAGGCCGACGCGGCCGAACTGCGTTCCGCCGCCGCGCGGATGGCGGTGCTGCTCGCCGAGCCCGACGAGGACCGTGCCGTCGGCGCCCTGAACGCGCTGTTCGAGCAGTACGCCACCCGGCCCCGTCTGACCCGGCACGACGGCCACCCCTGGCACCTGCACGTGGACCGGGGTGAAGAGGCCGGGTGGGGAGCCTGGTTCCTGGCCTCGGGCGCCCTGGCCCTGGCCGGGCTGCTCACCGAGCACGGGCGGATCGCCTGGGGGGCCTGCGCCGCGGAGGGGTGTGGGCGGCTCTTCCTCGGCGCAGGCCCCGGCAGCGCCCGCCGCTACTGCTCCACCGCGTGCGCCACCCGGGTGCGGGTGGCGGCGCACCGGAGGCGCAGGCGCGAGGAGACAGGGCGCTGACGTGCCGGCGCCGGTTTTGCGGCCCCCTGCCGACGCCACCGTCCAACAGGGGGCGGCCCCGGCCGCGTTCACCCATCCCGGCGTCCTCACCAGCCGCCCCCAACTGGACTTCGTACGCGCCAGGGCGCAGGAAGGCCGGCAGCCGTGGAAGGGCGCGTTCGACGCCGTGCTCGCGAGCCCGTACGCCTCGCTGGCGCGGACGCCCCTACCGCGCGCCGTCGTCGAGTGCGGCTCGTACTCCAACCCGGGCATCGGCTGCTCCGACGAACGCGAGGCCGCCATCGCCGCGTACACCGACGCCCTCGCCTGGTACTTCACCGGGGACACCCGGTATGCGAAGAAGTCCATCGAGTTGATGGACGCCTGATCGGCGAAGATCAAGGGCTGACGGCCTGGCGGCGTACGGCCCCGGCGCTGGGCGCCGCGGGACCGTACGCTCATTCGTCCCAGGGGTGGGGACTCAGCCCGCTTCCTTGACCTGTGCGGCCGTCGGTGCGGTTCCGCCCAGGTGGGCGGGCAGCCACCAGGCGTCCTCGGCGTCCTTCGGCGTGGCCGGGTAGGCGCGCTGCGCCGCCTCCAGCAGCTCCTGGACCCGCTCGCGCAGGCGGCGGGTGATCGCCCCGGCGTACTGGTCGGTCGGCGCCTCGATGGGCTCGCCGACCCGCATCGTCACCGGGATGTGGCTGCGCTTGAGGTTCTTCGGGCGGCCCTTGGTCCACAGCCGCTGGGTTCCCCACAGCGCCACCGGGATCAGCGGGACGCCGGCCTCCTGGGCCATCCGCGCCGCACCCGACTTGAAGCTCTTGAGCGTGAAGGACTGGGAGATCGTCGCCTCCGGGAACACGCCGATGATCTCCCCGGAGCGCAGGGAGTCGAGGGCGTGCTCGTAGGCGGTCTCACCCTGCTTGCGGTCCACCGGGATGTGCTTCATCGCGCGCATCAGCGGCCCGGAGACCCTGTGCCGGAACACCGACTCCTTCGCCATGAAGCGCACCAGGCGCTTCTGCGGCCGGGCCGTCAGGCCGGCGAAGATGAAGTCGAGGTATCCGATGTGGTTCGACACCAGGACCGCCCCGCCCTTGCGCGGGATGTTCTCGGTGCCCTTCATGTCGATACGGATGTCCAGCGCCCGGAAGAGGGTGTGCGCGGCACCGATCACCGGGGGGTAGACGAGCTCAGCCATGCTGGGGGGACCCCGCTTTCTGCCTGGGGAGGTTCTCCCGGCCGGAAGTTACGGCTGCGTAGGTACGCGGCCCTTGGGGATCGTGCCCCAAACGCGGCCTGCTGGCCAGTCCAGACCCTTGTACCCGGGGAGATTCTTGTCACGCGGGGAATGCGGAGCGTGTCCCGGGCGCTCGGATCAGCGTACGGACGTAGGACGATGGTGCGACAACCGGGGTCCCGTGAGAACGATGGACGCCGGCGAGGAAACGACGGACGCCGGCGAGGAACGACGGACACCGGCGACAGCGGCGAGGGGAGCAGCGGTGCGCGAGGAGGGGACCGTGCGCGGGCGGGGCGCCGGCGGCGGACGGCTGGGCGCGGCCGAGCTGGGCGCGGAGCCGGGGGAGCGGGCCAGCCTGGTGCAGTTCTCCAGCGCGTTCTGCCAGCCCTGCCGGGCCACCCGGCGGATCCTCACCGAGGTGGCGGAACTGGTCGACGGAGTCGAGCACATCGAGATCGACGCCGAACAGAACCTTGAGCTGGTCCGCGCCCTCGGCATCGAGAAGACGCCCACCGTGCTCGTCCTGGACGCCGCGGGCCGGATCGTGCGGCGGGCGGCCGGGATGCCGCGGAAGGCCGACGTGATCGCCGCGCTGGGCGCCGCCGTATGACCGGAGCGCCGGTGCACGCGCCCGCACACACCGTGACGCGCCTCGCATCTGTCCGCCGCGGCTTGACTGTGTACACGGGTGATCGCCAGGCTGGCGGCATGCGGTACGAACTCCTGCTGTACGGACGGGTCCACGTGGACCTCGTCCGCCACGCGAGCGCGCGCTGTCGGGGCCACTGAACGGATCCGACACCCGAACCGACCGCGCCCGCGTCCGCCGCCCCGTGCGGCAGAAGGAAGCCTTCCCATGACGGCCTCGACGGCCCACACCACCTCGTCCGCACTCGCCTCGACGCCCCCGGCGCTGTCCCCGCCCTCCGGCTCGGTGCAGCCCGGTTCGCCCGAGCTGCTGCGCTCCGTCTTCCGGCGGCACGCGGCGGGCGTCGCCGTGATCACCGCCGAGGACGGCGGCCGGCCGGTCGGCTTCACCGCGACCTCGCTCAACTCCGTCTCCGCCGATCCGCCCCTGCTGTCCTTCACCATCGGCACGGGGGCTTCCACATGGCCCGCGATACGCGATTCCGACCACCTGGGCGTCCACATACTCGGCGAGCACCAGCGTGACCTGGCCGGCCTGTTCGCCCGCAGCGGAGCCGACCGCTTCGGGCCGGCCACCGGGTGGGCCCCGGGCCCGCACGGGGTCCCGCTGCTGGACGGCGTACTGGCGTGGCTGGTGTGCCGGGTCGTGGCGAGGGTTCCGGCCGGCGAGCACCGGGTGATCATCGCGGAGGCGGTTGCCGGGGACCCCGCCGGGGAAGGTCGTCCCCTGCTGTACCACCAAGGTCGCTTCAACGCGTTGCGCGACTGAATCGTCCCTGCTGGGGCGGGTTAGGGCGGCGTTGGACAGATCACAGTTCACCGGCCTTGCCTCCTGGGGGCACCCAGGGTGTACTGACGAGTAACATTCCCTTCGGAGCGCGGGCCGCCCCGACCGGGATCCGCCCGACAAGGCGCCTATGCTGCCTGCACAAGGCGGTATCAGAAAAAGACGATGCGGTAGGAGAGCCGGCGTGAGCCTGAGGATCGTTGTCTGTGTGAAGTACGTGCCCGACGCCACCGGCGACCGGCACTTCGCCGATGACCTGACCGTCGACCGCGACGACGTGGACGGTCTGCTGTCGGAGCTCGACGAGTACGCCGTCGAGCAGGCGCTGCAGATCGCCGACGAGGCCGACGACGCCGAGATCACCGTCCTGACGGTGGGCCCCGAGGACGCCAAGGACGCGCTGCGCAAGGCGCTGTCCATGGGTGCCGACAAGGCCATCCACGTCGAGGACGACGACCTGCACGGCACCGACGTCATGGGCACCTCGCTCGTGCTCG
Source organism: Streptomyces sp. NPDC044571 (assembly GCF_040647115.1). Lineage (NCBI taxonomy): Bacteria > Bacillati > Actinomycetota > Actinomycetes > Kitasatosporales > Streptomycetaceae > Streptomyces > Streptomyces sp. NPDC044571. The sequence goes on along the minus strand of NZ_JBEZBN010000007.1, from coordinate 72,036 downwards.
CCAAGGCGATCGAGAAGGCCGGCTACGACCTGGTCATCACCGGCATGGCCTCGACCGACGGCACCATGGGCGTCCTCCCGGCGATCCTGGCCGAGCGCCTGGGCGTCCCCCAGGTCACCCTGCTCTCCGAGGTCAAGGTCGAGGACGGCACCGTCACCGGCCGCCGCGACGGCGACACCGCGAGCGAGCAGCTGGAGGCCTCCCTCCCGGCGCTCGTCTCGGTGACGGATCAGTCGGGCGAGGCCCGCTACCCCTCCTTCAAGGGCATCATGGCCGCCAAGAAGAAGCCGGTGGAGTCCTGGGACCTGGAGGAGCTGGAGATCGAGGCCGACGAGGTCGGTCTGGAAGGCGCCTGGACCAAGGTGGACTCCGCCGCGCAGCGTCCGGCCCGCACCGCCGGCACGATCGTCAAGGACGAGGGCGAGGGCGGCAAGCAGCTGGCCGAGTTCCTGGCCGGTCAGAAGTTCATCTAAGAGCTTCAGCCGACACCCTCTCGATCGCCCCCTGACTACTTCGCATTCGCAGGAGCATTCCCATGGCTGAAGTCCTCGTCTACGTCGACCACGTGGACGGCGCCGTCCGCAAGCCCACCCTTGAGCTGCTGACCCTGGCCCGCCGCATCGGCGAGCCCGTCGCCGTCGCCCTCGGCGCCGGCGCCGAGAACACCGCCGCCGCGCTCGCCGAGCACGGCGCGGTCAAGGTCCTCACCGCCGACGCCCCCGAGTTCGCCGAGTACCTCGTCGTTCCGAAGGTGGACGCGCTGCAGGCCGCGTACGACGCCGTTTCCCCGGCCGCCGTGCTCGTCCCGTCCTCCGCCGAGGGCAAGGAGATCGCCGCGCGCCTGGCGGTCCGCATCGGCTCCGGCATCATCACCGACGCCGTCGACCTGGAGGCGGGTGACGAGGGTCCGGTCGCGACGCAGTCCGCGTTCGCCGCGTCCTTCACCACCAAGTCCCGCGTCTCCAAGGGCACCCCGGTCATCACCGTCAAGCCGAACTCGGCTCCGGTCGAGGCCGCCCCGGCCGCCGGTACCGTCGAGGCGCTCGCCGTCACCTTCGGCGCCCTGGCCACCGGCACCAAGGTCGTCTCCCGCACCCCGCGCGAGTCGACCGGCCGCCCCGAGCTGACCGAGGCCGCGATCGTGGTCTCCGGCGGCCGCGGCGTCAACGGCGCCGAGAACTTCCACATCATCGAGGAGCTCGCGGACTCCCTCGGTGCCGCCGTCGGCGCCTCGCGCGCCGCCGTCGACGCCGGCTGGTACCCGCACACCAACCAGGTCGGCCAGACCGGCAAGTCGGTCTCCCCGCAGCTGTACATCGCCTCCGGCATCTCGGGCGCGATCCAGCACCGGGCCGGCATGCAGACCTCGAAGACCATCGTGGCCATCAACAAGGACGCCGAGGCCCCGATCTTCGACCTGGTCGACTACGGCGTGGTCGGCGACCTCTTCACGGTCGTCCCGCAGCTGACCGAGGAGATCAAGGCGCGCAAGGGCTGACCTGCGCTTCTCTGAGGCCCCGGGGCCGTGTGGTGATTCTCACCGCACGGCCCCGAGTCGTTTGCCCGGCACGGCGAGGGACCATTGACTGAGCGGAACCACGTGACTAAATTCTGCTATGCGGATCTAAGCTTCCGTGAAGCGGAAAAGAGGAGAGTGCACGATGGGTCAGCAGGAGAAGGTGGCAACGAGCCTCGCAGGCGCGGTCAGCGAGGCAATCAGCGCCTCCCTCGCCCCGGTGGACGCGGAGCTCGCGCGCCACTACCCGGGCGACCCCGGCACCCGGCAGCCCATCCACACCGTCTACGTGCCCGGCGACGTCTTCGCCGCGGACACCATCCGCTCCTGGGGCGACCAGGCCCTCGCGGCCCTCGACGAGCACGCCCCGGACGCCGCCACCTTCGCCAAGGTCCTCGGGATCTCCGACGAGCTGGCCGCCCCCGTCTACGACCGCGTACGGGCCAAGCTCGCCTCCGAGCCGATCGAGGACCTCCGCGTCGACTTCGAGGACGGCTTCGGCGTCCGCTCCGACGAGGAGGAGGACCAGGCCGCCGCCCGCGCCGCCCGCCTCGTCTCCGAAGCCTTCGCCAACGGCACGAACGCCCCGTACATGGGCATCCGCATGAAGTGCATGGAGTCCAACGTCCGCGACCGCGGCATCCGCACCACCGACATCTTCCTCACCGGCCTGCTGGAGCACGGCGGCCTGCCCGACGGCCTCGTCCTGACCCTGCCCAAGGTCACGTACGCCGAGCAGGTCACCGCCTTCGTCAAGCTGCTGGAGGCCTTCGAGACCGCCCGCGGCCTGCGCCCGGGCCGGATCGGCTTCGAGATCCAGATCGAGACCAGCCAGTCGATCGTCGCCTCCGACGGCACCGCCACGGTGGCCCGGATGATCGAGGCCGCCAAGGGCCGCGCCACCGGCCTGCACTACGGCACCTTCGACTACAGCGCCTGCGTCGGCGTCTCCGCCGCGTACCAGTCGAGCGACCACCCCGCCGCCGACCACGCCAAGGCGATCATGCAGGTCGCCGCCGCCGGCACCGGCGTACGCGTCTCCGACGGCTCGACGAACGTCCTGCCGATCGGCACCACCGAGCACGTCCACGAGGCCTGGAAGCTGCACTACGGCCTCACCCGCCGCGCCCTGGCCCGCGCCTACTACCAGGGCTGGGACATGCACCCGGGCCACCTCCCGACCCGCTACGCGGCGGTCTTCACCTTCTACCGCGAGGGTCTCGAAGCCGCGGCCGCGCGCCTGAAGGCGTACGTCGCCAAGATCGAGGGCGACGTGATGGACGAGCCCGCCACGGCCAAGGCCCTGGCCGGCTACCTGGTCCGCGGCCTCGACTGCGGCGCGGTGGGCACCGAGGAGGTCACCGCCCTGACCGGCCTGACCCGCGCCGAACTGGACGCCTTCGCGATCCCGCGCCGCTCGGCGACGCTGACGGCGACCGCCTGATCCGACGTGCCGGGCATCCGCCGCCCGGCCCCCCGCTGCCCGGCACACGCCTCCTCGTGCGCCGGGCAGCGGCGTACCCGGCGCCAGGGACGGCGGGCCGGCGCCCGAGACACCGGTCCGGACGGGATGGGGGGTTGGGCCTGCCCGGATGGGTCCCGGAAGCCGGAGCGCGGCGGGTGGGGGTGGGGACCTGCGGAGAAGAGGGGCTCGGGGCGGTGGACGGTGGCACGGACGGGCCCGGGAGCGGGAAGGCCGCCTGTGTGGGGGTCCTGCATGACCGCCACCGGGCCCGAGCCCCCCTCTTCTCGCAGGTTCCTGCCCCGGCCGGCCACAACCCCGCCTACAGGGCCCGATTCCGACCGGCCGGCCCTTCTCCTGAACCCCCTCGGACACGCCGGTCGCGGAGCTCGTGGGGCATCGGCCCGGGTACGGCGGTCCGACGCGTCGAACGGTCCGACGCACCCAACCGTCAGGCCCCCGGGGGCAGTTCGCCCGAGCCGCGGGGGACCAGGCGGGTGGGGAGTTCGATGCGGGTCGCGGGAAGGGCGGCTCCCGACAGGCGTTGGAAGAGGCGGTCCGTGGCCACCCGGCCCAGGGCCGCCGCGTCCTGGGCCACCACCGTCACGCCCGGGCGCAGGAGATCGGCCAGTTCGAAGTCGTCGAAGCCCACCAGAGCCACCGGCCGCGGTTGGTGCGCAAGGACCCGTACCACCGTCACCGTGACCCGGTTGTTCCCCGCGAAGACGGCCGTGACCGGGTCCGGGCCCGTCAGCATCCTCCGCGCCGCTGCCGTGACGTGCTCCGGGGCCGTCGGCCCGAGGGACACCCAGGCGCCCTCCACTGCCAGTCCGGCCTCCGCCATGGCCGCACGGTAGCCCCGCAGGCGTTCGGTGGCCGTGTGGATGCGCGGGTGGTCGCCGATGAAACCGATCCGGCGATGACCGCCCGCGATCAGGTGCGCGACCCCGTCCCGGGCGCCGCCGAAGTTGTCGGACAGGACCACGTCCGCCTCGATCCGGCCGGCCGGGCGGTCCACGAACACCGTGGCCACCCCCGCCCGCATCTCCGGCTCCAGATAGCGGTGGTCGTCCCCGGCCGGGATCACGATCAGCCCGTCCACCCGGCGTGCGCACAGTGCGAGCGCCAACTCACGCTCGCGGTCCGGATCCTCGGCACTGGAGCCGTTGATGAGCAGCGCGCCGTGGGCCCGGGCCACCTCCTCCACCGCCCGGTTCAGCGGCCCGTAGAAGGGGTCCGCGAGGTCCTCCAGGACCAGGCCCACGGTGGCGGTCCGGCCCTTGCGGAGCACCCGCGCGCTGTCGTTGCGGCGGAAGCCGAGCGCCTCGATGGCCTCCTCGACCCGTCTGACGGTGTCAGCGGTGACCCCCGGCTCGCCGTTGACCACCCGTGACACGGTCTTCAGGCCGACGCCCGCGCGGGCCGCGACGTCCTTCATGGTCGGCCGGTTGCCGTAGCGGGGATCGGACGGACGACGGGTGTGCGGCACGGTACGCAAACCTCCCAGGGCAACGGGCACGACGACGGGCACGGCTGTGACCTTGAGGATAAGCACTGGGCCGGGGAGCGGGTTTCCGTGGCAGGGTGATGCGGGCAAGCCACTGGGGGCTCCGGACGAGCCATGGGGAGAGGGGTAGACGTGATTGTCTGGATCAACGGCACATTCGGCGCCGGGAAGACCAGCACGGCCCGCGAACTCACCGGAATCCTGCCGGACAGCACCCTGTACGACCCGGAGCTCATCGGTGACACGCTGCGCCGGCTCCTGCCGCCCAAGCGCCTCGCGGAGGTCTCCGACTACCAGGACCTGCCGAGTTGGCGGCGCCTGGTGGTGGACACGGCCGCCGCAATGCTCGCCGAGGTGGGAGGGGTGCTCGTGGTGCCGATGACGCTGCTGCGCCAGGAGTACCGCGATGAGATCTTCGGCGGGCTCGCCGCGCGGCGGATACCGGTGCGGCATGTGCTGCTCGCCCCCGCGGAAACGATCCTGCGGGAGCGGATCGCCACCCGGGAGGAGCCGGGCGCCCCGGAGGTGGTGGACGTACGGGTGCGGCAGTGGGCGTACGACCACATCCCGGTCTACCAGCAGGCGTTGGGCGGCTGGCTGACGGCCGACGCGCACGTCGTGGACAACGGCCGCCTGACGGTGCGGGAGACGGCCGAGCGGATCGCCGAGGCCGTGCGCACGGATGCGGCCGGCATCTGCGAGATCGTGCAGACGCCGGAGCCGACGCGGGAGACGGTGGCGGCGGGCGTGCTGCTGTTCGACGACGAGGACCGCGTGCTGCTGGTTGATCCGACGTACAAGCCGGGCTGGGAGTTCCCGGGCGGGATCGTCGAGGCGGGAGAGGCGCCGGCCCGTGCGGGGGTGCGGGAGGTCGCGGAGGAACTCGGCGTCGCGCTGGAGCGGACACCGGGGCTGCTGGTGGTCGACTGGGAGCCGCCGGCCCCTCCGGCCTACGGGGGGCTGCGGATGCTTTTCGACGGCGGAAGGCTGTCGGAGCGGGCGGCGGCCGGGCTGCGGCTGCCGGGGCCGGAGTTGCGGGCCTGGCGGTTCGTGACGGAGGAGGAGGCGGGCGGGCTGCTGCCGCCGGAGCGGTACGAGCGCTTGCGCTGGGCGCTGCGGGCCCGTGAGGCGGGGCGGCCGGCCTACCTGGAGGCGGGTCGGCCCAAGCCGTAGCACCCGACGGCCCGGAGCAGTGGCATCCCGCGGCCCGGGCCGGATCGGCCCGGGCCGCCGCCGCCGGTGGCCTTCGGCGGCGGGGCGGAGGGCGGCCGGGGTCAGGCGGCGGCCTTGGCGAGGGTCGTTGCCGTATCCGCCGCCAGCGGAGCGCCGTGGCCGAAGCAGGCGAGGGACGGCGACAGGGCCGCGAGGCGCCGGAAGGAGTCCTGCGCCGCGGCCCGGTCCACGTTGAAGACGCCCAGCATCACCTGTCCCACCCCCGCTATGCAGTCACCGGCGAACAGCACGCCGTGGCGCGGCAGATGGATGCCGATGCTGCCCGGGGTGTGGCCCGGGGCGTGGACCACCACCGCCCCGTCACCGAAGGGGAGCACCTCGCCGTCCTCCAGCTCCCGGTCGACGCGGGTCGGCGGCGCTTCGGGAACCGTCAGGCCGTGCTCGTACAGCGGGACCTCCCAGTCGAGGAGCACCGGCTCGGGGACCGGGACCTCGCCACGGATCACCGGGGCATCCAGGCGGTGGGCGAGGACCTCCGCGCCCCAGCGGGCCGCGAGTTCCTCCGCCGCGCCGATGTGATCGCGGTGGCAGTGGGTCAGCACGATCCGCTCCAGCCGCTCCGGGCCGAGCCCGAGGGAACGGATCGCCGTCTCGATGGCGGGCGCCGCGCCGGCGTGGCCGGCGTCAACCAGGGTCAGGCCCTCCCCGTCACGCCACAGGTACGCCTGGCCGATCGGGAAACCGAGCATGTGCAGCCGGCCCGGGACTATCTCGACTGTCTCGACAAGATCCATACCGCGACCGTACGCCCCGGGACTCCGCTCCCGGGGCGTGGTTCACCGGGAGCGGAGTTCGCCCTGGGCGTAGGCGCAGGCGCGCCGCAGTGGGCCCGGGCAGGAGGGGGGCAGGCCGCCGGCGTGGGCTCAGACCGCCTTGGACGCCGCGTAGTTGACCAGGAACAGGGCCTCCGCAACCGAGAGGCGCTCCAACTCCTGCGGCGAGACGCTCTCGTTCACCGCGTGGATCTGCGCCTCCGGCTCGCTCAGCCCGATGAGCAGCATCTCCGCCTGCGGGTACAGCGACGTCAGCGTGTTGCACAGGGGGATCGAGCCGCCCATGCCGCTGATCTGCATCTCCTGGCCGTCGTACGCCTCGCGCAGGGCCGCCGCCATCGACGCGTACGCCGGGCTGCTCGTGTCGGCCTGGAACGGCTGGCCCTGACCCACGACCTCCAGCTCCAGGCGTGCCTTCCACGGCGTGTGCGCCACGAGGTGGGCCTCCAGCAGCTTGATGGCCTCGGCGGTGTCCACGCCCGGCGGCACGCGCAGGCTGATCAGCGCGCCGGCGCTCGCGTGCACCGACGGGGTCGCGCCGACCACCGGCGGGCAGTCGATGCCCAGCACCGTCACCGCCGGGCGGGCCCACAGGCGGTCCGCGACCGTGCCCTCGCCGATCAGCTCGACGCCGTCCAGAACGCGTGCGTCGGAGCGGAAGTCCTCCTCCGGGTACTGGAGCCCCTCCCACACCGCGTCCGAGGCCAGCCCGTCGACCGTCGTCGAGCCGTCCGCCGCCCGCAGCGAGTCCAGTACGCGGATCAGCGCGGCCAGCGCGTCGGGGGCGACACCGCCGAACATGCCGGAGTGCAGGTTGCCGGCCAGCGTGTCGATCTTCACCTTGATCAGGGTCATCCCGCGCAGCGTGGCCGTCACCGTCGGCAGGCCGAGCCGGAAGTTGCCCGCGTCGCCGATGACGATCGTGTCGGCGGCCAGCAGCTCCGGGTGGGCCTCGGCGTACTGCTGGAGGCCGCCGGTGCCCTGCTCCTCCGAACCCTCGACGATCACCTTCACGCTCACCGGCACCCCGCCGTTCACCTTCAGAGCGCGCAGCGCGAGCAGGTGCATGATGAACCCGCCCTTGCAGTCCGCCGCACCGCGCCCGTACCAGCGGCCGTCGCGCTCGGTCAGCTCGAAGGCCGGGGAGGTCCAGGCGGCGTCGTCCAGCGGCGGCTGAACGTCGTAGTGGGCGTAGAGCAGGACGGTCGGGGCGCCCTCGGGGCCGGGCAGGAACCCGTACACCGACTGCGTGCCGTCAGGGGTGTCGAGCAGCGCCACGTCCTGGAAGCCCTCGGTGCGCAGCGCGTCCGCCACCCAGTTCGCGGCGGCCTCGCTCTCGCTGCGGGGGAACTGCGCGAAGTCCGCCACCGATTGGAAGGCCACCAGCTCGGCCAGCTCCTGCTTGGCGCGGGGCATCAGCGAGGCGATGGTCTCGGCGACCGAATTCGGCGACATGGGCACGCTCCTCATGGGTGCGACGTTGTTCTACGTGTACGCCGCCCGATCCGCGTGGTGCGCGTATACCGGGTACGGCGGGAGACGGTCCCGATCCTCGCACAGCAGGACGAGCGGAACGCGCGCCGTAGGATTTCCCCGGCATCGGAGCAACCGCATGATCAGGAGCAGCAGCACATCGTGAGCAGCGACGAAAGCACCGTCGGCGGGTCCGGCGCAGCAGAGCAGGGCGCTCAGGGGGCGGGCGAGGACATGGCCGGGGGGACCGGCGAGGTGTGGGACGTGGTGGTGGTCGGGGCCGGCCCGGCCGGCGCCTCGGCCGCACACGCGGCGGCGACGGCGGGGCGGCGCGTCCTGCTGCTGGAGAAGGCCGAGCTGCCCCGGTACAAGACCTGCGGGGGCGGGATCATCGGCCCGTCGCGCGACGCCCTGCCGCCGGGCTTCGTGCTGCCGCTCCAGGACCGGATCCATGCGGTCACCTTCTCGCTGAACGGGAAGCTGACCCGGACCCGCCGCGCGAAGCACATGCTGTTCGGGCTCATCAACCGGCCGGAGTTCGATGCCGGTCTCGTCGCGGAGGCCGAGAAGGCCGGCGCGACGGTGCGTACGGGTACGGCCGTCGCGCGCGTCGAACAGCACGGGGCGGCGGTGCCCGACCGGCGGACCGTCGCCGTGGTCCTGGCGAGCGGGGAGACCGTGCTGGCCCGGGCCGTGGTCGGTGCGGACGGCAGCGCGAGCCGGATCGGCGCGCACGTCGGGGTCGAGATGGAGCAGGTGGATCTCGGTCTGGAGGCGGAGATCCCCGTTCCGGAGACGGTCGCCGAGGACTGGAAGGGACGGGTGCTCATCGACTGGGGCCCGCTGCCCGGCAGCTACGGCTGGGTCTTCCCCAAGGGGGACACCCTCACCGTGGGTGTCATTTCGGCCAAGGGCGAGGGCGCGGCCACCAAGCGGTACCTGGAGGACTTCATCGCCCGGCTGGGCCTGGCCGGTTTCGAGCCGTCCATCTCCTCCGGCCACCTGACGCGGTGCCGCACGCCCGAATCGCCGCTCTCGCGCGGCCGGGTGCTGGTGGCGGGCGACGCGGCCGGACTGCTGGAGCCGTGGACCCGGGAGGGCATCTCGTTCGCCCTGCGCTCGGGTCGGCTGGCGGGGGAGTGGGCCGTGAAGATCTCCGAGGCGCAGGACGCGGTGGACGCGCGGCGCCAGGCCCTGAACTACGCCTTCGCCATCAAGGCCGGCCTGGGCGTCGAGATGGGGGTCGGGCGGCGGATGCTGACCCTCTTCGAGGCGAAGCCGGGGCTCCTGCATGCGGCGATCACCGGCTTCCGCCCGGCGTGGCGGGCCTTCGCCCGGATCACTCGGGGTTCGACGACGCTGGCCGACCTGGTGCGGACGTACCCGCTGGCCCGCAAGGCGCTGCACGCGCTCGACGGCCGACAGGCGCGCGGCCGGGCGCAGGCGGCGGACCGGGGCGCGGGTGCGGGCGCCGTCTCGGGCGAGGGGTCGGGCTCGGGCTCGGGTCAGGGTTCGGGGGCCGGCCAGGGCTGAGGCCGGCCGGTTGAGGGCCGGGCTCGGGCCGGGAGGCCCGGCCCGGCGCTGCGGCCGGGGGCGCTGCGGCCAGGGGCCTTTCGGGGTCGTGTGGCACAGGGGCGGGCGGCGGTCCGTCCTCTCCTGGGCGGGTGCCGGTGGCTGCAGGTGGGGGCCGCCGACGGCCGGCGGTACGTGGCCTGGTGCGGCGGGCGGTCAGTGCGACACCGTGAGGGCGAAGACGGGGTGGTCGTCGGCCACGGCCTGGAGCTCCGCGTCGGAGGACTCCGCCGAGACGCCCTGGAAGAACTGGTTGACCTGCCAGCCCCACCTCTCCAGGTAGGCGCGGATCACCGGGGCCTTCGCGGCGGGGTCGGTGAGTTCGACGACCGTGAAGGTACGCACCTTGCTGCCCACGCGGAGCTCGCCGCCACCCGCCGCCCGCATGTTGCGGACCCACTGGGAGTGGCCGCGCGCCGAGACCAGGTACTGCTGTCCTGCGTAGGCGTGCGGATTCACCGGGATCCGCTGCATCCGGCCGGACTTGCGTCCGCGCACCGACAGTTCGGCGGAGCCGGCCAGGCTGACGCCGAGGCGGGCGAGCTTCCCGAAGAGCGAGTTGAAACGGGTGGCGAGCGGACCGGCCTGGACGTAGTAGGGGGTACGGGCGTTCATGACGGCCTCCGGAAGCGTTTGGAGAGCGGTGCTCTCGCTTGAGATCAGTGTGCACGGATCGGTGCACCAAAGCAAGAGCACTGCTCTCGAATCGGATCGCTGCTGCTCGTTGTGGGCACTGCTCTCCTTGCATGGCACACTGACCGCATGAGTACCGTGCGCGGGGCCCGGGAACGGGCCCGCATCGAGGTGACCGCCGCCATCAAGGACGAGGCCCGCCGCATGCTCGCGGCCGAGGGCGCAGCCAAACTCTCGCTGCGCGCGGTGGCCAGAGAGCTGGGCATGGTGTCCTCCGCCCTCTACCGCTACTTCCCCAGCCGCGACGAGCTCCTCACGGCGCTGATCGTCGACGCCTACGACAGCATCGGCGTCGCCGCCGAGGAGGCGGACGCCCGCGCCCTCGCCGCAGCCGCGCTGCCCCGCGCGCGCTGGGTCGCGGTCTGCGAGGCCGTACGGGCCTGGGCGCTGGAGCATCCGCACGAGTACGCCCTCATCTACGGTTCCCCGGTCCCCGGCTACAGCGCCCCCGTGGACACCGTCGGCCCCGCCTCCCGCGTCGGCAACACCCTCATCGGCATCGTCCGGGCCGCCTACGAGGGCCGCGGGCTCGCACTCCCGCCCCTGCCCGCCGCCCTGCGCCCGGAAGCCGTCCGCATGACCGCGGACTTCGCCCAAGGCCTGCCCCCCGAGGCCACTGCGTCCCTGGTGGCCGCCTGGGCGCAGCTGGCGGGCCTGATCTCCTTCGAGCTGTTCGGCCAGTTCAACCGCGTGGTCGAAGACCGCGACACCTTCTTCACGCACGCGGCGACCCAACTCGCCCATACCGTCGGCCTCCCCACCACCTGACCCCCGAGCCATTAACGGAGTGACGCGCCGGGCTGGGGCGGGGGAGATTGTGTCATCGCCGTGGACCGGGCCGGCCGCACCGCCTTCTTCCGGGTGGCACACTCCTGCCCTGTGGCTGACATAACGACTCAAGTAGTGCCGGTGGCCTCCGCACTTGCGGCAGTTGCCCCGACACTCGCAGGCAACATGTACGTGGAGCGCAGCAAGTGGCGGCGGGCCCGGTACGCCGAGCAGGAAGCCAGGTCGCTCCAGTCGTACACCGACCTGCTGCAGGCGGCCGCGGACATCGCACGGACGCTCCGGCAGACGGCTGAGCATCTGGACGAGGGTCGCGAGGTCGACATGCAGGAGGTTGTCACGGTTGTCGATGGCCACATAGGCCACGTGCGGCGGCAGGGGACAGTAGTGCGCCTGGTCGGGCCGCGTAGCGCCTTCGACCTCGTCAAGTCGTTGGAGGACCAGGTCGCCCCTCTCTACCGGCTGCTCGCCGAGGTCGCGCGGTCGCGCGACGGTTCTGCTCTGGTCGAGCCTGCCCGGCGGTTGATGAGGTCGCGGGACGCGATCACCGATCATCTGAGGGAGATCGGAGGGCTTACCTGAACCGACCCCTCGGACAGGTCCTGGTTGGGGGAGCAAGATCCGAGAGACGACCCTGCCGGCCGGTTTGCCGCTGCCCGTCGAGCGCCGTGCACCGCCCCTGCGCGCGGGCGGATCGGGGTCCCTGCCCGCCGGCTGCCGCGGCCGTCGGCCGGTTCGAGTGGGAGCGTCTCGTCCGCCGAGGCTGCCCTCGCATCCGTCGTTTACAGCAGACGCCGCACTGCAATACCACTCTGCTCAGGTGCGACTTGGTCGTGACCTGCCACTGAGAAGTGACGCACTGTCCAGGGCCCTGGCTGGCCGGCGTCGGCGACTGTCGGGCTCCAGGGTGCTCGTACGGCTACCGTGAGTGCCCGTACGCCTCGGCGCCGACATCGCCTGCGGCTTGCGCCTGCGACTGCTCGGCCCACTCCTTGGGCACCTCCTGCTCCATACCGCAGAACGTGCACTGCGTCGCATACTTCGTCGAGATGGGGAACAGTGGCACGAAGAACAGCGTGAACTTGGTGACGTGCTTCGTGATCGTGTGCGCGGCGGGGTTGCCGCAGTGACGGCACGTCAGCGTGAGTATCGCGAGTTGGTACAGGTATACCTTGGTGCCAAAGATGATCATGAGTTCGGCCCTTCTGGGTTCAGTGCCCACCGCCGGGCGGGGACGCTGACCGGGATCCTCTCCCCCATTTTCCCAGGCAGTCGCCAGGGCCGCCCAGGCACCCGACCGCACCGCGGATGAGCCCTTGACCAGGTGCTTCGGTGTCGGAACCCGTTGTGCCGCCCCGTCGCCGTGGGCGCACATCCCTCACCACCGCCAGGTGAGTGCCCTGACCGGCTCGGGGGCCCGCTGCCATGACGGCCCCGGCACGACTGACCCGCCAACGCCCCGGTCAAAACGATCCCGGATGGCCTCCTCATCCCGATCAACAAGGAGGGCACCCCTGAGGACATCGGGACCACTCGGCTAGGCGGTTTCGTTTGGATCAAGGGGCGGACCAGAGGAAGATGCCCGCGACGTGCAATCCAGCCAGGTAGATGGTCGCCGTCTTCTCGTAGCGAGTGGCGGTGCCGTGCCACTGCTTCAAGCGGTTGATGCATCGCTCGACCGCGTTGCGCTGCTTGTATGCCTCGCGGTCGAAGGCGGGTGGCCTGCCGCCCCGGCTGCCTCGGCGCAGCCGGTCACCCCGCTGGTCCGCCGGAACGGGGATTACCGCCCGGATACCGCGCTTGCGCAGGTGTTCACGGATGGCGCGTGATGAGTACGCCTTATCGGCCAGGACTACGTCTGGCCTGGTGCGGGGCTGTCCGCGTCGTCGGGGAACGCGCAAGCGGGCCATCACGTGCGCGAAGGCGGGCGCGTCACCAGCCTGTCCGGCAGTGAGAGCGAAGGCGAGGGGCCGGCAGTGGGCGTCGGCTGCGAGGTGAATCTTCGTGGTTGGTCCGCCGCGGGAGCGACCGATGGCATGGTCGTCCGGCTCGTCGGCCGGGGCCCCTTTTTGCGGGCCCCGGCCGCGTGCTGGTGGGCGCGCACGATCGTGGAGTGCACCGAGACCGTCCAGCTCAGGTCCTCGTCGCCGTCGGCCTGGGCCACGAGCGCGGTGAAGACGCGCTCCCAGGTGCCATCGACGGCCCACATGCGAAGCCGGTTGTAGACACCTGGCCAGTTGCCGTACTTCACGGGCAGGTGAACCCACTGCGATCCGGTCTGGAAGTTCCAGGCGATCACATCGATCACCTCGCGGCGGTGGTCCCGCCAGCGGCCACCCCGTTTCGGCGTCGGGTTCGGGAGCAACGGCTCAATCCGCGCCCACTGCACGTCAGTCAACGGCACAATGAGACCAACGATCAGATGGTCTGAAGGAAGCGGTCCTACTATCCCGCCATGGGCGCCGTGATCATGACCGTCAGTCTGGCCTTCGTCGGATACCTGACGACGTACCTCAACGGGCTGAGGCTCGCGCAGCGACAGGCCCGGCTCGCCCGAGTGAACCAGCAGTTGAGCGACTTCTACGGCCCACTCTTCGCGCTCATGGAGTCCAATAGTCGCGCCTATGAGGCGTTTTGCGAGAAATATGCTCGCCCTGATGGGGTCCACCCCTTCGACCACGACATTCCCCCCACCGAGGAGGAGCTCGTCGAGTGGCGCATCTGGGCCACGACTGTCTTCCTGCCCAACATCCAGAAGATGCGCGACGTGGTCGTCACCAAGGCCGACCTTCTCATCGAGGAGGAGATGCCGCCTGTCCTGCTCGAACTGTGCGCCCATGTCTCCGGCTACGAGATCACCGCGGCGCGTTGGGCGAGTGGCGAGTTCCGCGAATACAAATCTGTCATCCAGTTCCCGGGGCCGGAGCTGAAGGAGTACACCACCACGCGCTTCGCGCGTCTCAAGATGGAGCAGGCGGCCCTTCTCGGTCGGCGCCGGTGAAGTCCGAGGAGGACTGGACGTACATCCCAGACCATCGATCGGATGATCCAAACGAAACGGCCTAGACCTTCGAGTCCTGCTTCCAGTCCTGGACGAGGAGCCCGAGCAGCACCTGGTCCAGGAACTCGCCCATCACCCAGGCCGCGGAGCGCAGCACGCCCTCGCGGACGAAGCCGTTGCGCTCGGCGGAGCGCAGCATCGCGGTGTTGTCCGACAGCGTCTCGATCTGCAGCCGCTGCAGGCCGCGCACGTTGAAACCGTAGTGGCACAGCACCGCGACCACGTCGGTGCCGTAGCCCTTGCCGCGGGCGGACGGCAGCAGCCCCAGTCCGATGTGCGCGGACCGGTGGTGGTTGTCGATGCCCCACAGCGTCGCGGTGCCGGCGAGCGTCCCGCCGTCCAGCTCCACCACGGAGAACTGGACGCTGCCCTGCTCCTTGTCGTCCACCACCAGCCGCGGATCATTCGAGCCGGGCGTGACCGGCCGCCACGGCTTGCTCTCGGCCCGCGAGGAGTTGACCACGTCGTCGTAGAGCTCGGCCCGCAGGATCGGGATGTCTTCCTCGTGCCGGGCCCTCAGCCCGACCTCGCCGCCTCGTAGCATGCGAGCTTCCTATCCGGCCGGACTGGCCGGCGGCAAACCAATCAGCGGTCGTCTCATGAGTGTTCGACCTCGTGCTCGTCACGCGGTGCAGACGGCGGCATCCGGTCAGCCAGGACCTCGTCCGTCCGAGGCTCAGGCCGCCACGTGCCCCGGAGGCGGCCGGACAGGCCCTCCGCCCCTGCCGGGGCGGGGGCCGTCGGTGTCGGCCGGTACGGGCTCAGATGCCGGCGGTTTCGGTCCACAGGCGGGCCAGGGCCAGGTCACCGGTCACCTCGGGGCCGGACAGGGGGAGGCGGTTCCAGAGGGCCGCGTACAGCCAGGACGCCTCGCCGGTCACCTCGCAGTCCGCGGGGCCCGCGTCGCCGAGCACCGTGCGGGGCGGTTCCTGGGACAGGTGCACGGTCCACACCGCGCCGGTGTCGGCGGCGCGGATCCGCAGGACCCGCGGCTCCTCCGTCCGGACCCGGCTGCGCGGGCGGGCGTGGAAGCCGACGAGCAGCTCGTCCACCCCGTCCTCGGCGAACTCGGCGGTCACCGGCCCGTACGCCGCGCCGAGCGCCGCCTCCGCGTCCATCCGGTGCACCGCCGTCTCGTGCGCCTGGCGCCGTGCCCAGAAGGCCAGCGGTGAGGGCGCGGCCGTCGGCAGGAAGGTCCAGCACTGGACGTCGGCCGGGGCGTCGGTCAGCGTGCGCACCAGCGCCCGGTGGCCCTCCCGGAACCATGCCAGCAGCTCCGCTCCGACCAGTTCCGGCGCCTCCGGGAACGGCGCGGGCTCCACGGCCGCGTCCCGTACGAAACCGGCCGCCCACCGGTGCACCGCCCCCGTGTGCCGCAACAGATCGGCAACACGCCACTGCGGACAGGTGGGCACCGGAGCGTCCGTACCCGCCCGCTCCGCCACGTCGGCGAGCAACTCGCCTTCCCGCGTCAGGGTTTCCACATAGTCGATGATCTTCATGCGGGCAGTGTCGCAGCCGCCTACGACAATGGGGAGCATGAATGGGGAACTCTTCCCGCGCGAGCGGACCGAGATCGCCCCGGGTGCCGTGCTCGTGCCGGACTGGCTCGCCCCCGAGCGCCAGCGCGAGCTGCTCGCGGCCTGCCGGGCGTGGGCCCGCCCGCCCGCCGGGCTGCGTACGGTGCACACCCCGGGCGGCGGGACGATGACCGCCCGCCAGGTGTGCCTCGGTCTGCATTGGTATCCGTACGGGTACGCCCGCACCGCCGTCGACGGCGACGGGGCGCCGGTCAAGCCGATGCCCGACTGGCTCGCCCAGCTGGGGCGGGAAGCGGTGGCCTGCGCCTACGGCCCCGGCGACACGGGCCCGGCGGCCGAGGCGGCCTATGACATCGCGCTGATCAACTTCTACGGCGGCGACTCCCGCATGGGCATGCACCGCGACTCCGACGAGAAGTCCGGGGCCCCGGTCGTCTCGCTCAGCCTCGGCGACAGCTGCGTGTTCCGCTTCGGCACCACCGCCTCGCGGGGCCGCCCCTACACGGACGTGGAGCTGCGCAGCGGGGATCTGTTCGTCTTCGGCGGCCCGGCCCGCCTGGCCTACCACGGGGTGCCGAAGGTCATGCCCGGCACCGGCCCGGCCTGGCTCGGGCTCGCCGGGCGGCTGAACCTCACCCTGCGCGTCAGCGGCCTTGACCTGCCCGGAGCGCCGCCCGGCTGATCGTCGGCGCCGCGCACACCACCGATCATGCGAGGATCGCTGTCATGAACGGCAACGGGGCCCCGCAGCGGGTGGGGGAAGTGACCACCGCGTCCACCGCGTCCACCACGTCCACCAGGACGAAACTGGAGCGGGGCCGCGGCGCCCTCGGCCCGGCGCTGGAGCTCGTCCACACCGGCCGGGCCCCGACCCGTGCCGTCCTGACCGCCGAGCTGGGCGTCACCCGGGCGACCGCCGGGGCCGTGGCCGCCGAACTGGAGGCCCTGGGACTGATCCGCGTCGACTCCCGCCCCGGCGGGGCGGGCGGCGGGCAGGGCCGGCCCTCGCACCGGCTCTCCATCGACGAGAACGGCCCGGTGGCCCTGGCCGCGCAGGTGCACGCCGACGGGTTCCGGGCCGCGCTGGTCGGACTCGGCGGCCGGATCGTCGCCACCGCCCCCGGCAAGGTCACCGTCTCCGCCGATCCGGCACAGGTCCTCGGCGCCGTCGTCGAAGCGGGCGCGGCGCTGCTCGCCGAGACCGGTCGGCGCTGCGTCGGCGCCGGACTCGCGGTTCCATCGGCGGTCGCGGAGCCGGAGGGCACGGCGCTCAACCCGCTGCACCTGGCCTGGCCGGCCGGTGCTCCCGTACGGGCGGTCTTCGCCGAATGCGTGAAGGCGGCCGGGATCGACGGCCCCGCGCTTAGCGGGAACGACGTCAACCTGGCGGCCCTCGCCGAGCACCGTCACGGCGCGGGCCGCAGCGCCCAGCACCTGCTGTGCGTGGCCACCGGCCACCGCGGGGTGGGCGGGGCGCTGGTCCTGGACGGCCGTCTGCACAGCGGGAGTTCCGGCCTCGCCCTGGAGGTGGGCCACCTCACCGTGAACCCGGAGGGGCGGCCCTGCCACTGCGGCGGCCGCGGCTGCCTCGACGTGGAGGCGGACCCGCTGGCCTTCCTCACCGCGGCGGGCCGCACCCCCGGCCCCCGGGTCTCGCTGCTCCAGCAGGCCCGTGACCTGTTGCGCGAGGAGTACGCGCAGCCTTCGGTACGGGCCGCCGCCGAGGAGCTCATCGACCGGCTCGGCCTGGGCCTGGCGGGCCTGGTGAACATCCTGAACCCGGACCGGATCATCCTCGGCGGCCTGCACCGCGATCTCCTCCAGGCCGACCCGGAGCGGCTGCGCGCGGTGGTCGCGGACCGCAGCCTGTGGGGACGCAGCGGGGGAGTGCCGATCCTGCCCTGCACGCTCGACCACAACAGCCTGGTGGGCGCCGCGGAGCTGGCGTGGCAGCCGGTGCTCGACGACCCGCTGGGCACCCTGGGCGCGGCGGCCTGACCCAGGCTGGTGCGCGGGGGCGCCCGGCGTCGATGCGGGCCGCGGCGGCCGCGGTGGTACGCGGTGCGAGCGGTGGCCGTGGCGGCTGCCGGCTCGTGGCGGCTGCGGCGGCGGAACCGCTACCCGGGCACGGCGCCGACCGACGCCGCCACCGACAGGCCGGTCGGGACGGCTTCCGGGTCCACGGCGACGATCGCGGTCGTCGCGGGCTCTCGTACGGGCTTGGAACCGATGCGCACCGGACGCTGTGGCGCCGCCGGTGCGGGGGCGGCGCGCAGGGAGAACCACACCACCTTGCCCGGGCCGTCGTCCTGGTGGCGCGCGCCCCAGGCCTCGCTGACCGCCGCGACGAGCGCGAGTCCGCGCCCGCAGGTCTCCAGTGCGTCGGCGGCCGCCTCGCGCAGGACCGGAAGCCGCGGATCGCTGTCGATCACCGAGACCGTCAGGCGCCCGAGGCGGAGTTCGATCTCGACCGTGCAGGTCTTGTCCGGCTGCGCATGACGGTGGACGTTGCTGAGCAACTCCGTCACGCCGAGCGCAGCCCGGTCTATGAGCGGGTCGAGCTGCCAGTGGCGCAATTGCGCGGATACGATCCGGCGGATCTGTCCGATCCGGGACGGCAGGGCCTGCAGTTCGACGACGCAGTGCCTGCGGGAATGACTGATCACGGCTGCGACTCCCCGACATGAGTGTTACGGGTGCTGCACCCTCGGTAATACCCCAGGGTCACCCACGGTGCCCGTGTATGCAACCGAACGCGATCGAAAGCGATCCGCATGGATACCCAAAGTGACCGTTTGTGCAGGTGAGGGAGGTACATTGCGAAAGCAGGGGGCGAAGAAACGCACGAAGGAGCACGGCGCATGAGCACCACAGCTACCACCGGTACCTCCGGTACCGCGGTCACGACGATCGACGTCGACCGCAGCGACGCGGATTACCGCGCCTGGCTGAAAGAGGCCGTCCGCAAGGTCCAGGCCGACGCCAACCGCTCCGCCGACACGCACCTGCTGCGCTTCCCGCTCCCCGAGGCGTGGGGTATCGACCTCTACCTCAAGGACGAGTCCACGCACCCGACGGGCTCCCTCAAGCACCGCCTCGCGCGCTCGCTGTTCCTCTACGCGCTGTGCAACGGGTGGGTCCGCCCCGGCCGCCCGGTCATCGAGGCCTCCTCCGGCTCGACCGCGGTCTCCGAGGCGTACTTCGCCAAGCTCATCGGCGTCCCGTTCATCGCCGTCATGCCGCGCACCACCAGCCCCGAGAAGTGCCGCCTGATCGAATTCCACGGCGGGGAATGCCACTTCGTGGACGACCCGATGAAGATGTACCAGGAGTCGGCGGACCTCGCGGCGCGCACCGGCGGTCACTACATGGACCAGTTCACGTACGCCGAGCGGGCCACGGACTGGCGCGGCAACAACAACATCGCCGAATCGATGTACCAGCAGCTCCGCTTGGAGCGGTACCCCGAGCCCGCCTGGATCGTGGCGACCGCCGGGACCGGCGGCACGTCCGCGACCATAGCGCGCTACGTGCACTACATGCAGCACGACACCCGGGTCTGCGTCCCCGACCCGGAGAACTCCTGCTTCTTCGACGGCTGGACCGGCAACGACCCGGACGCGAGCAGCGATTGCGGCTCGCGTATCGAAGGCATCGGCCGACCGCGGATGGAGCCGAGCTTCGTGCCGGGGGCCATCGACCGGATGATGAAGGTCCCGGACGCGGCGAGCGTCGCCGCGTGCCGCGCGCTGGAACAGGCCATCGGTCGCAAGGCGGGCGGCTCGACCGGCACGGGCGTGTGGAGCGCACTGAAGATCATCTCGGAGATGGTCGCGGAGGGCCGCACCGGCAGCGTGGTCACCCTGCTGTGCGACGGGGGCGAGCGGTACCTCGACAAGTACTACTCGGACAAGTGGCTGGCCGCGCAGGGTCTGGACATCGCCCCGTACGCGAAGACGATCGAGACCCTGCTGACCACGGGCGTCTGGCGCGAACCCGCGGCCTGACCGCAGGCCCGGCTCCCGCCCCCCTGTGGCGCGGTGCCCGGCCGGCGGTGGGGGCCGTCCGGGCCCCGCGTGTCTCATCGCCCGTGTCTCATCGCCCGTCCCTCACTGCTCGCGGCCCGCCGAACGCTGGGCCGGCAGGCGGGCCTCCAGCGCGCGGACGGCCGCGCGGAAGGAGTGCCCGAGGCCCGGTCGGGCGGCGCTCAGGGCGAGGCGGAACGCCGCCGAGCCGTCCGCGGCGAACGTCCAGCGGACGTGGGTGCCGGAGCCCGGGTCGGCGGGGGTGAGCCGCCACTCCTCCAACAGGGCCCGGACGCCGGGCACATTGGTCTCGTCGACGCGGTACGCGTAGCGCTGCTCGGGATCCGCGGCCATGATCGTCTCCTGGAAGCGGACACCACCCAGGAGCCTGATCTCCCGGCCCGCCCCGCCGTGCGTCGGCCGGGCCAGGGTCACCGCCCGGAACCAGCGCGGCCAGCCCTCGACCTCCTCGGCCAGTGCCTGGTAGACGGCCTCCGGTGCGGCGGCCGTCCGGGTGGCGAAGGTCAGGCGTACCGGGGCGTCCTCGGTGAAGTCCAGCCCCACCGGGCGGAGTCGGCGAGCCATGTCGGTCCCTCCTGGGGTTTGCGAGGTGCGGAACGCGCGTACGGAACGCGTGTGTGCCCGTGCGGACGTGCGGGCGTGCGGGCGTGCGGGCGCACCTTATCCGGCGTGTCGTCAGATGTCTGCGGCCCGGCCCCTCTTACGGGGGACACCCCCTAGGCACGCGCCCGCCCGCGCGGGATGCTGGGCCTGCGCTGATCCCGCCACCGCGAGCGGAGGCCGCCGTGCCGGACATTCCCCCAGCCCCACGCCCCCTGGCCCTCGAACTCCGCGTCCACGGAGTCCACGGCTCGTCCCCCGACGAGCTGCTCGGCGATCCGCGCACCGTGAGGGTCACCGGCGACTCCACCGCCGCCGTCTTCCGCCGTGCCGAGGACGCCGATGCCGAGGCCCACCCCGAGAGGTACACCGGCCGGCCCGTGATCGAGGCCTACTGCTGGTCCCGGCTCACCTCCGGCAACGGAGCCCGCGCCCTGTGGCTGCTGCTCCTGCCCTTCATGGTGGTCAACCTCGCCCACTGGGCCCGGCCCGCCCCGCCCGCCGGGAACGCCCCGCAGCGTGCGGTGCGGACGTACGGGGTCCTCGTCCGCATCCTCGCGCTGAGCCTCACCGTGCTGCTCATCGCCGCTGCCTGCGAGGTCGCGCTCGACCTGTTCGCCTGGCAGTGCGCGGGCTCCGCGCAGTGCACCGGCCGTCGCTCCTGGCTCGGCTTCCTGGAACCCGGCGGGTGGTGGGGGCAGCCCGGGCGGCGGCTCGCGCTCGGTGCGCTGGTGCCCGCCGCGCTGACCTGGCTGCTGTGGTTCCTTTCGAACCGCACGTGGAGCGCGTACGAGTCCCAGTCGCCCCCGGCGGAAGCCACGGCCGAAGCCGCCGCCGGCAGCACGGCCGAGGCGGCTGCCGGTTCCCCGGCCGAAGCCGAAGCCGAAGCCGCCGCAGGCACGGGCGCAGCCCCGGCTCCCGCCGCTCCGGCTCCTGCGGCCCCCGGTCCGCCCCCGGCCCCCGCCGCCCCCGGGGTCCCGCCCGCGCTCGGCCGCCCCGGATTCTGGTACGGGCGGCGGTTCGTGGCCCGGCTGCGCGCCGCGCACACCGCCGCCGGGCTGCTGACCGTCGCGGTCGCCGTCGCCGTACCCACCGCCCGGTACGACCGCCGCGCCGGAACCCCTGCCCTCGAAGCCGTCGGCTGGGTGCTGGAACTGCTCCTCGCCGCGGGAGCGCTCGCGGTCGCCTGGGTGGTCTGCCGGCGCGGCCGTACCGAGGCACGCGCCGACCACCGCCTCGACCGCGCCGCCGTCACCGCCCTGCCCGGCGCGGCCCTTGCCCTCCTGGCCGCCGTCGTCCTCCACGCCGGCTGGTCGCGCCCCGGGTGGAGCTCCGCCGGGCGGCTCCCCGGCGACCTCGCCTTCGGCGTGCTCATGCTCGGCCAGGGCTGCTGCGTGCTCGTCCTCGCCGTCGTCGCCGTCCGCCTGTACCGGCTCGCGCCCGACCCCTCGGCCGCCCTCCACGGCCTCGGCGGGCCCGCCGTCGCCGTCCTCGGCTGCGCCCTCGGCGGGGTGATGTCCGGGGGCGTCGCCCAGCGCGTCGCCGACTGGCTCGACGGCGGCGCCACGCCCGGCCTCGCCGGGCCCCCGCTGGCCGGGCCGCCCGTACTGCTCTCCTGGCAGGCCTCCGTCCTGCCGCCGCTCCTGCTCGTGCTGGCGCTGCTCGCCGCCTGGTTCGCGGTGCGCGCGGCCCGCGTCCGGCGGCGGCTCGCCGCCACCGTGGCCGCCGAGTACCCGGGGGAGCAGCCCGACGCCGACCGCAGCCGCCGGATCGCCGGGGTCCGTGCCGCCGCCGCGCTCACCGACGAGGCGCCCTGGCTCGTGGCGGCCGTCGCCGGTACCACCGTGATCCTCGGCGCGGGCGCCCTCGCCGGAGCCTGGCTCAGCGGGCAGGTCCCGGGCGAGGCGACCCGCGGAGCGCACCCCCTGCTGGCCACCGCGGCCCGCGCCGCCCAGGACGCCGGTTCCTGGCTGGTGGGGCTCGGCTTCGTCCTCTTCGTCACCTGGGGCCGGCGCGCCTACCGCGACCCGGCCGCCCGCCGCACCATCGGCGTGCTGTGGGACGTGGGCACCTTCTGGCCCCGCGCCGCCCACCCCTTCGCACCGCCCTGCTACGCCGAGCGGGCCGTGCCCGACCTCACCTGGCGGATGGCCGGCTGGACCGGCCGCACCGGTGGCCGCCTGGTGATCTCCGGCCACTCCCAGGGCAGCGTCCTCGCGGCCGCCGCCGTGTGGCAGCTGCCTCCGCACGTCCGCCGCCGGGTCGGCCTCCTCACGTACGGATCGCCGCTCGGCCGGCTCTACGGGCGCTGGTTCCCGGCCTACTTCGGGCCCGGGCCGCTCACCGCCCTGCACGGGGAGGTCGACTGCTGGCGCAACCTGTGGCGGGCCACCGACCCCATCGGAGGCCCGGTGCTCACCGGCGCCGCCGAGTCCGTGGACCGGGGGCCGCTCGCCGACCCCGTCGCCTACGGGCGCAGCGCCCGCCACCCCCTGCCCGCGCCGATCCTCGGCCACTTCGACTACCAGGCCGACCCTGCCTTCGCCGTCGAACGCGACGCCCTGCTCGCCCGGTTGGGCAAGCCCCCGCGGACCGCCGTACCGGGCCCCCGGATCAGCAAGGAGCCGGCAGTACCGGCAGATCCTCCGGAAACAGCAGAGTGAGCTCGTCCGTCCCCGGATCCGCCAGCTGTGCCACCCGGCCCGCGTGCCGCTCGACCATCGACTCGAAGGTCTGGCGCGCCGTGCGGCCGTTGCCGAAGGCCGGACCCTTGGGCAGCTCCGTGAAATACGTCAGCAGTGCCCCGGCCGTGCCCTCGCCGAGCCGGTACTCGTGCTCCTCCGCCTGCTGCTCCACGATCCGCAGCAGCTCCTGCGGCCCGTAGTCGCCGAAGGTGATGGTCCGAGAGAAGCGGGAGGCGACGCCCGGATTGACCGTCAGGAAGCGCTCCATCTCCGCCGTGTACCCGGCGACGATCACCACCACCGCGTCCCGGTGGTCCTCCATCAGCTTCACCAGGGTGTCGATCGCCTCGCGTCCGAAGTCCCGGCCCGAGTCCTCCGGCGCCAGCGCGTACGCCTCGTCGATGAACAGCACCCCGCCGCGCGCCCGCTCGAAGGCCTCCTGGGTCCGGATCGCCGTCGAGCCGATGTGCTCCCCGACCAGGTCCACCCGGGACACCTCGACCAGATGCCCGCGCTCCAGCACTCCGAGGGAGGCGAGGATCTCCCCGTAGAGCCGGGCCACCGTGGTCTTGCCGGTGCCGGGAGAGCCCGTGAACACCAGGTGCCGGCGCACCGAGGCCGCCTTGAGGCCGGCCTGCTGCCGCCGCCGCCCCACCTCGATCATGTCCGTGAGCGCGCGCACCTCGCGTTTGACGCTCTCCAGGCCCACCAGCGCATCGAGCTGGCCCAGCACTTCGCCGGAGGCCCGCGCCGCCGACTCCCGCCCCGCCTCCTCCGCGGGGCGCGCCGCAGGCACCTGCGCCGCATGTACCGCCTGCGGTACGGCGCCTTGCGCGGCGGTGACCGTACGGACGCCCGCCCGCTCCCCGGCCGCGGCACCGCCCGCTCCCGCGTGGCCGGCCGGCCGGGAACCGGAGGCGTCGCTGGTGCAGTCCTCGGCGACCGGGCCGTCCTCCGCGAACTCGTACCCCCCGCGGGCGCAGCGCTCCGTGTGACAGCGGGTCAGCATGGTGCGGCAGCCGTCGAGGACGTGGAAGCCGAAGCCGGAGCTGTCGGTCACCCGGCAGGAGTGGAAGCTCCCGCGGCCGCCGGCCGACACGTAGAACCCGGCCTCGGCGGGGGAGCTGACGGTGCACCGCTCCAGCGTGGGATCGGCGCCCTTGGTGACGATCACCCCGGTCTGCACGCCGTCGATGGTGCAGTTGGCCAAGGTGCCGCCGCTGCCGTGGTCGCGGAACCACGCACCCGTCGCCGCCTCCCGGATCCGGCAGTCGTCCAGCTGTGCGGTCGCCCCGTCGCTCACCGACACGGCCGTGTTGCGCACCTGCGACAGATCGCTGTCGACCACGTCCGCGCGCGAACCCCGGTCCAGTACGAAGACGGCGTCCGGCACGTCGTGGACCCGGCAGGACTCCAGGGAGACGGACGCCCCGTCACTGATCCACACCGCCGGATAGTCGCCCGTACTGTCGTGGATCTCGCAGGACTCCGCATCGACCCGGGTGCCCGGATCCCACACCGACAGACCGTTGCGGCCGAAGCGCCGGACCGTGGTGCGGCTGAGGGTGAGCACCGAACGCGAGCGGAGATCCACCGCGTTCTCCGGGATGTCGTGGATGTCGCAGCCGGACAGGGACAGCACCGCGTCCGTGTCGAGGGTGACCCCGTCGGCCGAGGTGCGGTGCACCGCACAGTCGGTGAGGCGGGCCGCCGCGCGGGCGGCGATCTGCACACCGGCACCCTGGACCTCGTACACCTCGCAGCCCAGGGCCTCCAGGCCCGAACCCTCGCCGGTGACGGCGATGCCCGCGCCTGAGGTGTGGTGGATACGGCACCGCTCCAGCCGCGGATGGCCGCCGCCGCGCACGACGACGCCGCTCTGCCCGGCAGCCACCACCTCGCACTCCTCGAACACCCCGCCGCCCCCGTCCACCACGGCGATCCCGACGCCGGCCGGGTTCTCGACGGTGCACCGCCGCACCAGGGGCCGGGCCCCGCCGCGCACCTCGATACCGGCCGCCGACCGGGTGCTCACCCGCACCTCGACGAGCTCCGGGGACCCCTCCTCGACGAGCACTGCGGGCGCCGCCCGGTCCTGCCCCTCCACATGGAGGTCCTGGATCACTGCCGACGCGCGCACGGTCAGCGCCACCCCGTCGGGCGGGGCGATCCGCACCGAACCCGCCGCGCCCTCGGGCCCGCGCAGGGTGACGGCATGGTGCAGCACCAGGTTCTCCCGGTAGGTGCCGGGAGCGATGGACAGCACGTCCCCGTCGCCCGCGACGGCGAGCGCGGCGGCCAACGTCGGATATTCGCCGGAGCGGCGCCGCCACCGCGAAGACCCGCTGTGCGTCACCTGGACCGTGCCCTGT
Organism: Streptomyces sp. NPDC044571; assembly: GCF_040647115.1. Taxonomy (NCBI): domain Bacteria; kingdom Bacillati; phylum Actinomycetota; class Actinomycetes; order Kitasatosporales; family Streptomycetaceae; genus Streptomyces; species Streptomyces sp. NPDC044571. The sequence continues at coordinate 46,717 of NZ_JBEZBN010000007.1, read as the reverse complement.
GCCATCGTGCTGCCGTGCCCCCGCCCTCGTCCTCGCGCTGTCGAACCGACCGAAACCACCGAACCCGCCGAGCCGCTCACAGCGGTTGAACGGGCCGCTCCGGCCGGTCCACCGTAGCGCGCGCGGAGCGTCCCGGCGGCCAGGTCAGCTGCCCGCGCCCGCCCGGCCCCAGTCCGGTCCCACCGCGGCCCACGCGCGGTCCAGGTACAGGTACCTCCGATGCACCAGCCGCCGTACGACCAGCCGGCGGACCGTCTCCGCCAGCGCCGCCACACCGACGCCCGCGGCCAGCCCCACGACCGCCGCATTGCTGCTGGCGGACGTCGGGTCGAGCGGACGCCCCACCAGCCGGCCCTCGGTATCGGTCCATATCCGGAACCGGTCCCCGGCCTGCGGCGGCTCCTCCGCGGCCGGCACCGTGCCCTCGTGACTGCTGCCGTCCGGAGCCGTCCACGCCGCCACGATCTGCGTGCGCTGCGGGGTCTGCCGCTGCGCCGACGGGTCGGCGCCCGCTTGCGCGATCGGATCCTGGGCGGGCCGGAGCACCACCGCCGGAACCAGATACCGCTCCTGCCGCTGCTCGCGCGCCGCCCGCTGTAGCGTCCCGTCCACCTCCAGGCCCGCGATCCAGCCGACGACCGGGGCCACCACCAGGACGCACACCAGCGCGGTGAGCGCCACCCATGCCTCGAAGAGATCGGTCGGGCGGCGCAGCGGATTGCGCCGCCAACGCCACACACCCATTGCTGTCCACACGGTCCGGCTCCCCCTACTTGTGCCAGCCTCCGCCTGCCTGCCGTCCAAGACTCCCGCAGACCCCGGCTGCGCGCATTCCGGGACGTACGGGATCACGCCATGCGATCCGGTGCCCGGTCCCGGCACCTTCTCGTCGTACGTGTCGTCTGATCCAACGGCCAGGCAGCACCGCCCGGTTCCAGAGTTTCCCCAGAGCCCCTCGAAGGTGTCATTCCGCGGGGCGGCCTCCGCGTCGGCTCACTCCAGGACGCGGACCTCGTCGCCGACCCGCACCGTGCCCACCCGGACCGGCACCAGCTGCCGGCCGAAGGCCAGCGACCTGCCGATCCTCCGGTGCCTGGCCAGCGTCTTGAGGGGCTCCTTGCCCCGCTCGGCCGTCCGCTGGTCCGTCGTCGTCACGATGCACCGCCCGCACTCCCGCACCCCGCGGAAGACGGCGTCGCCGATCGCGATGCGCCGCCAGCCGTCCTCCGCCCACGGCTGCGCCCCGGCGACCACCACATTGGGACGGAACCGGTTCATCGGCAGCGGACCCTCCTCGGGATGGTCCCCCTGCGCTATGAGGGAGTTGAGCGCGTCCAGCGACGCGAGCGTGGTGAGGAGCACGGGATAGGCGTCGGCGAGGCTCACCGTCTCGCCCGGCCGTGCATAATCCGGGTCCACGGGCCGCCGTACGGCGGGGTCGTCCATGTGCACGAGGCGCACCCCGGTCCCGAGGTACGCGCTGAACCAGTCGGCCGCGGCTCCCGCCGCGACCACGGCCTCGATCTTCTTGCCGAACAGCACGACCGGCTCCAGCGGCCCCGGATCGGGAACCTCCACCACCAGATCGGCCATACCGGGCGCCTTCAGCGCCACCCCGCCGCCCCCCAGCGGCCGGGCCTGCGCCAGAGCCAGACGCGGCTGCTGGCGCTGGGTGAGGACCGTGCCCTCGGCATCCACCAGGGCCCACCGCCGGTCACCGGACAGGCCCCAGGGCTCCACGGCCACCTCGTCGGGAGCTGTCCCCGCTACCGACTTGACGGGATGTACGTGGAGTGCCTGGACATACAAGTTCGCCATGGGAGCATCCTGCCAGGCGCTCCCACCGCTGCCCCAGCGGGCGTCAGCGCCCGCTCAGTAGCCCCGCCCCTGGTACGGGCGGCCGTACGGATCCTCGTACGAGGCGGCCGGCGCCGGAGCCGGAACCTGCATCGGACGCGGCGCCGCCGGGCGCATGGCCTCGTAGCCGGTGGCCGTGGCCACCGGACGGGGCTGCTGCGGCTGGGGCTGCGGTACGTAGCCCGCCCGCGCCCCTACCGGCTGCTGCTGTGGGATGAACGGCGCGGGCGCGTTCTGCAGGGGCATCGGCTGCGCCGCCTGCTGCTGGTACGGGTACCCGTACGCGGGCTGCTGCTGCGACGGGGCAGCGGGCAGCGCGGGCAAAGCGGAAGGCAGGGCCGGGAGGTACCCACCGCTCGAATAGCCCGCGCTCGGGGAGTCGTAGGCGGCCGGAACGCGGATCGGGGCGATCTGCGGAGTGCCGCGTTCAGCGACGAGGGAGTCGTAGATGGGGGTGTCCGGGAAGGAGGGCGCGGAGTAGTAACCGCCGCCATAAGTGGAGCGGGGGGAGGTCATGGGACCTAAGTTAAGCCCACGACTTCACCGGGTCCATAGCGAGGTGTGACGAACCCCTCGCTGACCTGCATATTCGCAGGTCAGGGCGACAGCTTTCACTTCAGGTTCACGTGCACGATTCGCCGCTTCCACCCCGGCTTGTCCCACTCGTACTCAACGGTTGGCTGTTGCACCGACTTGGTGTTGACGCACCGTCACAATGCGGTGACCTCGGATGACGTTGGCCGGGACGGCAGTTTGCCGTTTCAGGCGTCGCTCGGACGGGCATAGGTTCGGCCCTTCCACGCCGCCCCCCGGCCCCGGTAGTGCTGCACGGCCGAGTCGACCGTCATCAGCAGGTAGAGCAGCGCCGTGAGCGGAAGCAGCGGCGCGAGCAGCGCCGACTGCCGGTAGTACCGCAGCATCGGCAGGTACGTGCCCGCCATCAGCAGCCAGGCGAGACCGCCGGCCCAGGCGGTGCCCGGGCGGCCGGCGGCCAGCCCTGCGAACAGGGCGACCGGGGGGACCAGATAGACGAGCACCAGCCCGGCCACCGTCCCGGCCAGCAGCAGCGGCTGGTGGCGCAGTTGCGCGTAGGCGCTGCGCGAGACCATCCGCCACAGGTCGGCGAGCGCGGGATAGGGGCGCACGCTGTCCACCCGCTCCGCCAGTCCCAGCCAGATCCGGCCGCCGGAGCGCTGCACGGCGCGGGCCAGGGAGACGTCGTCGATGACGGCCTGCCGGATCGAGTCGGGCACGCCCGCCCGCACGGCGGCCCCGGTCCGCAGCAGGACGCAACCGCCGGCCGCGGCGGCGGTCCGGCCGGTGGGGCGGTTGACCCGGCGGAAGGGGTAGAGCTGGGCGAAGAAGTAGACGAAGGCCGGTACGACGAGCCGTTCCCAGAAGGAGGCGACACGGAGCCGGGCCATCTGCGATACGAGGTCCAGCCCGGCGGAGGTCGCGGCGCCGACCAGCTCGCGCAGGCTGTCGGGCTCGTGGGCGATGTCCGCGTCGGTCAGGAGCAGGTAGTCGGGCTCGGTCGGGTGGCAGGTGCGGGCGACCGCGATGCCGTGGCGCAGCGCCCAGAGCTTGCCGGTCCAGCCCGGGTCGGGATCGCCGGGCGAGACGACGGACAGGGGCAGCCCCGGGTACTCCCGGGCGAGCCGCAGCGCGAGGGCGGCGGTGCCGTCGGTGCTCCCGTCGTCGACCAGGATGACCTCGGCCTCGCCCGGATAGTCCTGGGCCAGGAGCGAGGGCAGGCTGCACGGCAGCACCTCGGCCTCGTCCCTGGCCGGGACCACGATGGCGACGGACGGCCAGCGGGCGGGCGCGCTGCGCGGGGGCAGTCGCACATCGGTCCGCCAGAACATCCCCTGGGCGAGCGTGAGCCAGAGCCATACGGCGAGGGAGAGGCAGGCGGCGCTGAGAAGGCCCATGCGGGCAGTGTGCCGAACCCTGCGGGGCCTGTCGCGGATTTCGGCGGGGTGGCGGGGGAGTGCGCCGCCGTCCTGCGCCCGCCCACCCCCCGGACGGCCCGCCGGGCCCGCCGGGAGCCGCCGTCCGAGGGGCGTCGACTAAAGTGGCCGGGTGAAGATCGCGCTCATGGACTCGGGAATCGGCCTCCTCGCGGCCGCCGCCGCGATGCGGCGGCTGCGGCCGGACGCGGACCTCGTCCTGTCCTCCGACCCCGACGGAATGCCCTGGGGTCCCCGGACCCCCGCCGACCTCACCGAGCGGGCCCTCGGTGTTGCGCGGGCCGCCGCAGGGCAGCGCCCGGAGGCGCTGATCGTGGCCTGCAACACCGCCTCCGTGCACGCCCTGCCCACCCTCCGGGCGGCGCTGGAACCGGTGATCCCCGTCATCGGGACCGTGCCGGCGATCAAGCCCGCCGCTGCCGCCGGGGGGCGCGTGGCGATCTGGGCCACGCCCGCCACCACCGGCAGCCCCTACCAGCGCGGGCTGATCCGCGACTTCGCCGCCGGTGTCCCCGTCACCGAGGTGCCGTGCCCGGGACTCGCCGACGCCGTCGAGGCCGCCGACGAGACGGCCGTCGCCGCGGCGGTCGCGGCCGCCGCCGCGCTGACCCCCGCCGACGTCACCGACGTGGTGCTCGGCTGCACGCACTACGAGCTGGTCGAGGAGCCCATCCGGGCCGCCCTCGCCGAGCGGACCGGGGGAGGGACGTTCACCTTCCACGGCTCCGCCGAACCCGTCGCCCTCCAGGCGCTGCGCCGCATCGGCGCCGCGCCCGAGCCGGACCTGCCCGCGACCGGCACGCTGACCGTCCTGCTCAGCGGCAGGGAAGGGGCGCTCCTGCCCCCCGCGTTCGGGTACGCCGAAGGGCGGCTGCTGGCGGGCGCGGAACTGCCCGCCGAGGACTACCTCCCGTCAGCGAGCCGCTGAGCGAGCTCCCGCAGCCCCTCCGCGTCGAGGACCCGCCCGCCGAACCCCGGCAGCGGCACGTGCAGCGGTGCCGTCCACTCCGCCGGGATCGCCGCCTGGCCGTAGCGGGCGCCGGCCAGGGTGCCGGTGACCGCCGCCACCGTGTCGGTGTCCCCGCCCAGGTCCACGGCGGCCCGTACGGCCTCGGCGAACCCGGTGGTCGTCCGCAGCGCCCAGACCGCCGAGCCCAGGCAGGGCCACACCGCCCCGTTGAACTCGGTGGCCCGGCCGGGGTCCCAGTCGGGGGCGAGGACGCGGGCGTACCGCTCGCGGTGGCCCGGATGCACCGCCCCGAGGACCTCGGGCAGGGCGGTGAGCGGGTCGGCACCCTCCCACGCCACCCGTACGAGCTCGTGCAGGATCGCGGTTCCCTCCCAGGTGGCCGGATCGCCGTGCGTCAGCGCCGCGATCCGCCGGGCGGCGTCCATCGTCGCCTCCCGTCCGGCCGGGGCGAAGTACACCGCCGAGGTCGAGGCCCGCATCAGGGAACCGTTACCCGCCGCCCGCGCGTTGAGCTGGAAGTGCAGGGCCGCGGCCAGGTCCCAGGGCTGGCCGTTCGTCAGGACGTCCTCGGTCTGGAGCCCGATGTCCTTGGGGCCGGCCGCCGCCCAGCGCCGGAAGCGGTCGAAGATGTCCGGCAGGACGTCGAGGAGTTCGAGGCCGTCGTGTTCCAGCAGTGCCTCGCCGACCAGGACCGCCATCTGTGTGTCATCGGTGGGCTCGCCCGGATCCCAGCCCCCGCCCCCGAGCATTTCGCGGCCGCGCGCGCTCAACTCCCCGGCAGGGCCGAACTCGTAGGGTGCACCGAGCGCGTCACCGGCGGCCGATCCCAGGATGGCGCCGACGGCGCGGTCGAGTCGGGTGGTCACCGTTCCTCCTCGGGTGGTTCGGGGCACACGGCGGCCAGGACCTCACGGGTGAAGGCGTCCAGGTCGTCGAGGCCGGCGGCGGCCAGGGTCTCCGGGGCACCGGTCAGCAGGTGCGGGATGGCACCGTGCAGAGCGAGCGTCAGGGCGCGGGCCTGCGCCGGGCCGCCGGCCTGCCCGGCGGCGCGCAACAGGCGCCCGTACGCGGCGAAGTCGGCCGCACCGATGGGGTCGAGGAGCGCCGCGAGCCAGGGCCGCCGGGCCGCCTCGGCCTGCAGTTCCAGGTAGGCGAGGACACGCGGCCGACCCGGCCCGGCCACATCGCGCAGCAGCCCCGCCAGCAGGGCCGCGAGCCCGTCCCGGTCGCCGGGTCCGGGACCTGCTCCGGCGAGGGAGGCGGCCAGCGCCCGGTACTGCTCCAGGCAGCGCTCGGCCACGGCCCGCAGCAGGGCGTCGCGGCTGGGGAAGTAGTTCTTGGCGGTGCCCAGCGGTACCGCGGCCGCCGCGTCGACGGCCCGGTGGGTCAGCCCCCGCCCCCCGGCCTCCGCCAGCACGGAGATCGCCGCATCGCGCAGCCGGTCCCTGCGGTCCTGATTCACCGTGACAGCCTAGCCATGTTCGTGGTACCACAGATGTAGTACCACGGTTGTGGTGGTTGTCTGGGTGCGGACAGTCAGGGGTGCCTCATGAGCAGCGATACCGGCAGTAGGCAGGGGCAGGGGCAGGGGCAGGGGCAGAGGCAGGGGCGCGGCGCCGGCCGGGCCGTCGTCGTCGGAGCCGGGGTCGCCCGCCTCGCCACGGCCATCGGGCTGCGCCGGGCCGGCTGGACGGTCGACATCATGGAGCGGCGCGATGGCCCCGAGCGGTACGGGACGGCGTTCGGCATCCACCCCACCGCGCAGGCCGCACTCGACCGGCTCGGCCTCGGCGACGCGCTCCGGTCCCGCGCGGTCCCGTACCGCGGCGCCCGGATCCGCCGCCCCGACGGCACCGTTCTGGCCGCCCTGCCCCTGGAGCGGATCGAGCGCAAGGCCGGCCGGCCCGAACTGCTCATCTCCCGGCCGTACTTGATCGACGCCCTGCTCGCCGAACTAGACCGGCTCGGCGGCACGCGGATCGGTTACGGGCGGCGGCTCGGCGGTGCGCACGAGCTCGACGCGCTGGACGCCGACCTCGTCGTCGGCGCCGACGGCATCAACAGCGCCGTACGCACCGCCCGCTTCGGCACCGCCGGCGCCCCGCGCCCGGTCGGAACGGTCGCCTGGATCGGCATCACCGGATTCGAGACCGGCGTGTACGGGGAGACCTGGGGCACGGGCCGCTTCTTCGGGATGACCCCGATCGAGCCGGGCCGCACCAACTGGTACGCCACCGTGCCCGAGGCCACCACCGCCGAGGAGGTCCGCGCCGCGTTCCACGATTGGCACGACCCCGTCCCGCGGGTCCTCGCCGCCACCGACCCCGGGACTTGGATCCGGTACGAGATGCGCCACCTCCACCCCGCGCTGCCCGCCTTCGTCGGCGGCGGCCGCACGGCCCTCGTCGGCGACGCCGCCCACGCCATGACCCCGAACCTCGGCCAGGGGGCCTGCACCGCTCTCCTCGACGCCGAGGCGCTGAGCCGCGCGGTCGCCGCCCACGGCCGGTCCGACCTGCCCTCCGCCCTGCGGGCCTACGACCGGGAACGCCGCCGCAGCGCGCAGCGCGTCGCCTTCGGGTCCCGGACCCTGCACCGGTTCATGACCGCCCGACACCCTGCCCTGCGCAACGCGCTGCTCGGCCTGTTGCCGGGCTGAACCGGCTCCCGCTCCCGGCCCCGGCCCCGGCCGCCTGTCCCTGCTCCCCGTGCGCCGCGCCGTACCCCTATCCGACCGCGCTCTCCTTGAGCCGGCGCTCCAGTTCCTCTCCGGAGAAGTCCTCCAAGTGGGTCAGGAAGACCCACAGGTGCCCGAACGGGTCCCGGAGGATGGCCGTCCGGTCGCCGTGGAACTGGTCGGCCGGGGCCTGCACCACCTCCGCGCCCTCGGCCGCGGCCGTCCGGGCCAGAGCGTCCACGTCGGGCACGAACACGTGCAGGGCGGCCGAGGTCCCGCCGAGGGCCGTCGGGGCGGTGAAGGGCCCCTCGGAGACGTCGCCGAGCATCAGCACGGCCGCGCCGATCCGTATCTCGGCGTGCATCACCCCGCCCTGCGGGTGGTTGAGCCGGAACTCCTCCACGGCCCCGAAGGCCCGCCCGTAGAAGGAGAGGGCTGCGGCCGCGTCGGCCACCATGATGTGCGGCACCACCGCGGTGCGGTAGCGCTCCGGAACCGTCTTCACTGCCTCGTCGAAAGTCATGTCCGTGACCGTAGGACCTCAAGTTCGCTTGAGGTCAAGGACGGGTAGGGGCCGAGTGGACGAGAGGTGGTGGCACGCATGCGGTACGTGAGTACGCTGCTGCACATGACGGTTCACCCCCCGGGTCCGTTGTGGACGGGCAGAGCCTCCAACCGCGCGCAATGGCTGCTCGCGGCGGCCGGTGCGGCCTGCCTCGCGCTCGGCATCGAGCTCGCCGTCCACGGCTCCTGGACCGCCGGTATCGCCCCGCTCCTCATGTCCGTGATCGGCTGCCTCGCCGCCGGACTGCTGATCCTCTACGGCACCCTCGCCTTCGTGCACGTCGCCGTCACCGTCGACTCCGAGAACGTGGTGGTCCGCTGCGGCCACGTGGGGCTGCCCCGGCGGACGATCCGGCTCGCGGACGTCGCATCCGCCCGGTTCGTCCCCCGGATCACCCCCCAGCAGTGGGGCGGCTGGGGCTACCGCTGGCGGCCCGAAAAGGGCACCGCGGTCATCGTCCGGCGCGGTGAGGGGCTGGAGCTCCGGCTCGGGGACGGCAAGGCGTTCACGGTCACCGTCGACGACGCCGAGAACGCCGTCCGCGTCATCCAAACCCACCTGCGTGCCCTCGCCCGCTGACCCCGGCCCCGGGTCTCGCATGTGGGGGCGCCCGGACGGGGGACGTACACTCCGCCAGATGAGCAGCAGTGTCATCCGAGAGCCCGACGCCACCGCATCGCACGCTCCGCCGGCCGCCCCGCACGCCCCGACCGACGGCGGCGGCAAGCGTCTGCGCGGGCCCGCCGCCCGGCTCGTGCGCCCCGCGCTGGCCGTCGGCTCCGGTGTGCTGCTCTACGTAGGCTTCCCGCCCCGCACCCTGTGGTGGCTGGCCCCCCTCGCCCTCGCCGTGCTCGGCGGGGTTCTCCACGGCCGCCGGGCCCGCGCCGGCTTCGGCCTCGGCCTGCTGCACGGCCTCGGCTTCCTGCTGCCGCTGCTCGTCTGGACCGGCGAGGGCGTCGGTCCCGTGCCGTGGCTGGCCCTCGCCACCGTCGAAGCCCTCCTCGTCGGGCTGACCACCCTCGGCATCGCCCTCGTCTCCAGGCTGCCCCTGTGGCCGGTGTGGGGCTCCGCCGTCTGGATCGCCGGCGAGGCGCTGCGCGCCCGCGCGCCCTTCGGCGGCTTCCCGTGGGGCAAGCTCGCCTTCGGGCAGGCCGACGGCTTCTTCCTGCCGCTGGCCGCCCTCGGCGGGACACCGCTGCTCTCCTTCGCCGTCGCCCTGTGCGGCTTCGGGCTGTACGAGGCCCTGCGCACCGCCCTGGACCAGCCGCGCCGGGTCGCCGCGGCCCTCGCCGCCCTCACCGTCGCCGCACCGATCGGCGCGGCCCTCGCCGCCCGGCCGCTGGTCTCCGACGCCGCCGAAGACGGCACCGCGGTCGCCGCCGTGGTGCAGGGCAACGTGCCGCGGGCCGGCTTCGACTTCAACGCCCAGCGCCGCGCGGTCCTCGACAACCACGCCAACCGCACGCTCCAGCTCGCCGAGGACGTCCGGGCCGGCCGGGTGCCCAAGCCGGACTTCGTCGTCTGGCCGGAGAACTCCTCCGACATCGACCCGTACAACGAGCCCGACGCCTACGGCGTCATCGACCACGCGGTCAAGACCGTCGGCGTCCCCGTCGCGATCGGCTCCGTGCTGGTCCCCGAAACCGGCCCGCTGCGCAACACCATGATCCTCTGGGACCCGGCCAAGGGCCCCACCACGACGTACGACAAGCGCAAGATCCAGCCCTTCGGCGAGCGCATCCCCATGCGCTCGTTCGTCCGGATCTTCAGCTCCGACGTGGACCGGGTACGCCGCGACTTCGGCCCCGGCAAGGACCCGGGCGTCTTCGACATGGCGGGCAGCGGGGTCGGCATGGTCACCTGCTTCGAGGCCGCCTTCGACGACGCCGTCCGTTCCACCGTCCAGGACGGCGCCCAGGTGATCGCCGTACCGAGCAACAACGCCACCTTCGGCCGGACCGAGATGACCTACCAGCAGCTCGCCATGGACCGGGTCCGCGCCGTCGAGCACAGCCGCACCGTCCTCGTCCCCGTCACCAGCGGGGTCAGCGCGGTCATCCGCCCCGACGGCAGGGTCGTCGCGCAGACCGAGATGTTCACCGCGGACGCGCTGGTCGCCGAGATCCCCCTGCGCTCCACGCAGACCCCCGCGACCCGCTTCGGGGCGCTGCCGGAGTACGGGCTGCTCGCGCTCGGCGCCGCCGGGCTCGGCTGGGTGCTCGTACGCCGGATGCGCGCCCGCCGGGCCGCGTGACGAAAGGCGCACGCCACGCCTCGTAGGGTCGGAGGATGACCACGCCTGAGTTCATCCGCGCGATCCGCGCCACGGCCGGGAACCAGCTGCTCCTGCTGCCCGGCGTCACCGCCATCGTCCTCGACGACCGGGGGCGGGTACTGCTCGGCCGCCGCTCCGACACCGGGCGGTGGTCCGTGGTCGGCGGGATCGCCGAGCCGGGGGAGCAGCCCGCCGACACCGCGGTGCGCGAGGTGTACGAGGAGACGGCGGTGCGCTGCGTCCCGGAGCGGGTGGTGCTGGTGCAGATGCTCGCGCCGATCACCTACCCGAACGGGGACGTCTGCCAGTTCCAGGACATCACCTTCCGCTGCCGGGCGATCGGCGGGGAGGCCCGGGCCAACGACCACGAGTCGCTGGAGGTGGCCTGGTTCGAGGTGGACGCGCTGCCCCCGCTGGAGCCGTTCGCCCTCGACCGGGTCCACCGGGCCCTGCGGGACGAGCCGACGTGGTTCGAGGCCCCGGCCGTGATCCCGGGCGGCGACGCGGCCGAAGCGCCGTGCCCGGTCCCGGGCCAGGGCCGGTAGCAGGCCGGAGCCGGGCGCGGCGGCTCAGCCGGCCTCGGCCGCCTCGCGGTAGAGCTCCACCGCCTGGTCGTCCATCACCGCGCTGTACGAGACCTCGGGGACGCTGCCGCCGTCCTCGTAACCGCCGAGCACGCCCGCCAGGGCGCCGTCCACCAGCCACGGGCTGCCGCTCGTGCCGCTGCTGAGGTCGGGGCAGTCGATCCGGCGCTGGGCGGCGGAGAACAGCGTGGTGGTGTTGGCGCAGCGCAGCGGTGCCTCCAGGCTGCTCGGGTAGCCGAGGACGGTGACCGTCGCGTCGGACGGCTGGGCGGCCGCCACCGGGAATCCGCCGACGGCCTCCTCGACGTAGCCGGACTGCCCGTCGCCGACCGGGGCCACCGTCGCGAAGGCGATGTCGGCGTCCGGGTCCCGGCCGTCCGTCCAGCCCGGGGCCACGTACACGCTGGTGAGCCGCCACAGGCCGTACGGGGCCCTGCCGTCGCGGTAGCCGGGGGCGAACACCGTGTTCTGCGGGTCGCCCACGCAGTGCGCGGCGGTGACGATCACATCGCGGCCGTCGCTGCGGACCACCGCGGCCGTGCAGAAGTGGCCGCCGTCCAGGCCGCCGGCGAAGAGGGCGCCGACCCGGTTCGCCGCTGCGCCGGGCTGGGCCTGCGCGGTGACGCCCAGGGGCGGTACCGCCTCGGCGGCGGGCACGTCCACGCTCACCAGCGTGGCCATGGCGGCCACCGCCAGCAGGATCCGGGACGTGCGCCGGGCGCGGATGCGGTGCGCCGGGCGGGGTCGGGGAGGCATGGGCGGGATCATGCACCGAGCCTGCCCGCCGAAACTGTGTCCGGAGCCAGAAATTCCGTGTGAATCCGCTGTGAATCGTGGACCTGCTGTGAACCCTTCGCGGGGGCGGCCCCACCAGCCCTCCCACCGGCCCTCCCCACCCCCGGCGGCGACCTGGAAAGTGGCCGGGAGGGGCGACGGGCGAGGCGGCTCGGGCGAAAGCCGTCAGTCTATGGACGACACGGAGGGGTTCCCGGCCGGCTGTTGTGCACCGCGGAGCGTGATCGCCGGGCCCCGCCGCCCCTAGCCTCGCCGCAGGAGCACGAACGAGGGGCGGTACCCGGTGAACTGGCTCATCCACGACTACCGCGAGAGCGATCTCGCCGCTGTCGTCCACCTGATCGACACCACGGCCGAACTCGGCCAGGAGTCGGTCTTCTCACTCGCCGAGTGCATCAGCGCCCTCACCGACCGGCAGCCGTGCGTGGTCGCCGTCCACCAGGGCGTCCCCATCGGCGCGGCCCTCGCCTGCGTCACCGGCGAACGGGCCTGGGTGATGCGCATCGCCATCGCCGCGGGCTGGCGCGGCCGGGGACTGGCCAGCGCGCTCCTCGTCGAACTGGAGCGGCGGCTCATCGCCGCCCGCGTCGGCCGGATCGCGTACGTGCTTCCCGAGGAGGACCTGCTTGGCGAGGGCCTGCTCAACGCCGGCTACACCCGCCAGCCCGCCGTCGCCTACTTCGAGAAGACCGAACCGCTGCACGGACCGGCGGCCGGACTCCTCGACGACCTCGGCGGCCGCTTCCTGCCCAACGACCTGTGGGCCAAGGTCGCCGGCATGGAGAAGGAGAAGGACCTCATAGAGCGGCGCGTCGTGCTGCCGCTCGCCGAGCCCGAGCGGGCCGCCTCCCACGGGGTGCGGCCGCCGCGCGCCATCACCCTCTTCGGGCCGCCCGGCACCGGCAAGACCACCTTCGCCCGCGCCATCGCCTCCCGGCTCGGCTGGCCGTTCGTGGAACTGCTGCCGTCCCGCCTCGCCGACGAGGGCAACCTCGCCGCCGCGCTGCGCGACGCGTTCGCCCGGATCGCCGAACTGGAGCGGGTGCTGGTCTTCATCGACGAGGTCGAGGAGATCGCGCCGGTGCGCACCGAGCCCGCCCAGCCCGGCGGGATCCACGGCGTGACCAATGAGCTGCTCAAGCTGATCCCCGGGTTCCGGGAGGGCGACGAACGGCTGCTGGTGTGCGCCACCAACTCCATCCGCTCCCTGGACCCGGCCTTTCTGCGGCCGGGGCGATTCGACTACCTGATCCCGATCGGCACCCCGGACGCCGGCGCGCGTGCCGCGATCTGGTCCCGCTACACGGCGGGGCGCGCGGACGTCGACGTGGCGGCCCTGGTGGCGGCGAGCGAGCTGTTCACCCCGGCCGACATCGAGCACGCGGCGCGGATCGCGGCGCAGGTGTCCTTCGAACGGGACCTGGAGGCGGTGGGCGCGCGGGGCGTCGCGGCGGCCCAGCCGGGAGCCTCCACGGAGGACTACCTGGCGGCGACCGCACAGTGCAGGCCGACGGTGACTCCTGCGATGACGGGCCAGTTCGAGGCGGACATCACCGCCCACGCCCGCTTCTGACCGACCTGCCACGGACAGGTCGCCGCGGTGGCCCGCAGCCCCTCCCCGAAGCGGCTGCGGGCCACTACGCGGGCACGCGCCCCCTAGCGGGCGCAGCGGTACGTGAACTGCGTTGCCGCCGACCGCCCGCCCGGCGAGACCACCTGGAGCTTGGCCGAGGCGTCATGGGTACCCGTGCCGTGGAAGGTCCACAGCAGGTGCAGCCGGGCCTCCTTCCTGCCGCGCGGCACCCGCTCGGTGAGCTCCTCCGACTGCGTGCCGTCGCTGCGGATCCACCGGTACCTGAGCGTCCCGGGACGCCCGTTGGTCCGTACGAGGGCCACCACGTCGGCGGTCGCGTCGCAGGCGGGACCCTTCGGGTCCGTGACGGACACGGCCACGTCCCGGACGCCGAGGGACGGGCCGTAGCGCTGCCAGCCCAGATACGCGAGGACCGCGAGCAGCACGACCGCGGCCAGGCCGTACCGGCGCCAGCCCCCCGATCCGCGGCGCTGCGCGGCCGGCGGGGCGGTCACCGGGAACGGCGCGGGCACGGCTGCGGTGACCCCCGGCCCGAACCGCAGGACCGACCCCTCGACCCGGTCCGGGACGGCGTCCTGCGGCTGCGGGGGACCGCTGAACCAGTGGCTGCCGAGGACGGTGGCGCTGTATTCGTCTTCGCTCATCGGATCATGCACTTCGTGAGCCAGACCTGGTCGGTCTGGGATCCGTTGCCGGCGGCCGGCCTGGTGGTGACGCGCACGCCCCAGTAGCAGCCCTGGCCGGAGAAGGTGTGCCGCCGGACGAGCGCCCCGCTGCCGGGCTGGTACGTGAGGGTGTCCGCGCGGCCGTCCGCCGCGCCGAGCACGCCGGACTGGTTGCTGCTGAACCACTCAACGGTGACGGTCACCGGGGCGGTTCCCTTCGCATCGATCGAGATGCTCGCCACGCCCACCGTGAAGTCCGCCTGCCGGAGGTCCACCTTGATCGACCCGACCACGACCGAGGGCCTTGGAGACGGTGTGGTCGGCGGCGGCGGCGGCGGGGTGGTCGGCGGGGTCGCCGTGGATGTCGGCGTCGGCGAAGAGCCCGGGCTCGACGAAGGCGACGGGGACGCGCTGAGGGACGCGGACGGCGAGGCCGACGGCGACGTCGACGCCGATACGGAAGGCGACGGCGAGACCGAGGAGCTCGGCGCGGGTGCCGGGAAGCCGCCACCCGGTGCCGGGCTCGTGGTGGCGAACGCGCTCACCGCCGAGCCACCGCCCGCCTGTTCACCGGCCGCCTGCGAAGCGAACACCAGCATGGCCCCGAGCACCAGCGCCAGGCCGGCGGCCACCGCGTCGCGCCGGCCCGGCAGCCAACCCGCGGGCGGCGGCTTCAACACCGTCGTCGCCACCGCGGTCGTTCCCGCCGCCGCGCCGCCCGAGGAGGGGAACAGCAGCGGCAGCAGCGCCGCCAGCGCCGCCAGCTTGCGCTGGCCGCGCTCCTCCCAGTCCGGCCCGTACGCGCTGCGCGCCACGCCCTCCAGCTCCGCGACGAAGGCCTCGGCGTTCTCCGGCCGTTGCTCCGGGGCCTTCGCCAGACCCCGCCGGATCAGCGGGCGTACCGGCTCCGGGGCCTCGGTCTCCGGCACCGGCGCCTCGATGTGCTGCACCGCGAGCTCCGCGAAGTTCTCCCCGGCGAAGGGCTTGCGGCCCGTCAGGCACTCGAAGAACGTCGCCGTCGCCGCGTACACGTCGGCCGCGGGCGAGGCCGGCCGGCCCTGCCACTGCTCGGGGGCCATGTACGCGGGCGTGCCGGCCACCCCCGGCGTCGTACCGCGGCGCGCCGCGATCCCGAAGTCCACGAGCCGGGAGGAGCCGTCCGCGGCGACCAGGACGTTCTCCGGCTTGTAGTCGCGGTGCACGACGCCCGCCCGGTGCGCCGCGGCCAGACCCAGCAGGGACCCCTTGAGCACCACCAGCGCGGCCTCGGGACCGGTCTGCCCGGCCTGCTTGAGCAGCGCGCGCAGGGAAATGCCGTCGACCAGCTCCATCACGATGGCGGCGCCGCCGGGACCCGCGGTGTACTCGCAGTATTCGTACAGCCGCACCACGTACGGCGAGTCGAGCCCGCCGAGCAGCCGGGCCTCGGCCCGGAACTCGCCGACGAACGCGGGGTCCTCCCGCAGCCGTTCGCCGAGGTACTTGACGGCGACCGCCGTGCCCGTCGCCTCGTGCACGGCGAGGACCACGCGGCCGCTCGCGCCCGAGCCGAGTTCCCGGACCTCCGTGTAGCCGGGCACCGCCCACGCGTTCCCCATCGCCTGCCCCCGTCCGTGGCGTCGCCGTGTTCCGGGCCTCGCGGCACCGGTGCCGGTCGTCCTGCACGACCGGCCAACCCCAGGGACACGTTTTCCGCCACGGCTGGTTCCCAACCCCGGCCGGTGTCTCAGGCCGCTGCCCGCACCGCGCCGATCATGGCGTGCAGCCGGTCGGCCGCCGACCGGCCGAAGACCGGGTCGTTGATGTGGGTGTCGTACTCGTGCAGTACGGCGGCGCTGCCCCGCAGCCCCTCGCGCAGCGCCGAGAACAGCGCCCGGTCTGCAACGGGGTCATGGTACGGGGCGCCCGGCGCGCCGAGTGCGGATAGTCCCCGCAAAGGGATGCACACCGCGGTGGGGCCGGTCGCCGGGCGGAGTTTGGCGGCGACCCGGCGGCCCAGCTCGGCGCACTCGGCCTCCGTCGTACGGATCACCGTAATGGACGGGTTGTGGACGCGGACCCGGCGGTAGCGGACCCGCTCGGGCAGGGTCTCCAGCGGCCCGAACTTCACCATGTCCAGCGCGCCCAGGCTCACCACCTGCGGAACTCCGGCCCGGCCCGCCGCACTCAGCCGGTCGGGGCCCGCGGTGAGGATGCCGCCGCACAGGTCGTCGGCGAGCTCGCTGAGCGTGAGGTCGAGCACGCCCGCGAAGACCCCCTGGCCGGCGAGGGTCTCCAGGGTGCGGCCGCCGGTGCCGCTGACGTGGAAGACCAGCACCTCGTAGCCCAGTTCGGTCAGCCGCTCGCGGGCGGCGTCCACCCCGGCCGTCGTCACCCCGGCCATGCTCGCCGCGATCAGCGGGCGGGAGCCCGCTCCCAGCCGGACCGGGCGGTGCACATCCGTCGAGGACCGCTGGAAGGCCCTGGCCATCCCGGCGATCGCCTCCACCGCGTTCGCCAGGACGGGCGCGGAGATGCTGTTGATCCCCGCGATGTCCACGACGCTGTACATCATCGTGATGTCCGAGGAGCCGACGTACCCGGCCACGTCGCCGGACGCCATCGACGAGACCATCAGTTTCGGCACGCCCAGCGGCAGGGCGCGCATCGCCCGGGTGGCGATGGAGGTGCCGCCGCTGCCCCCGATCGCGAGCACCCCGTGCAGTCTGCCCTCCGCGTGCAGCCGCAAGAGAACGGCCTCCGCGCCCCGGGCCATGGCGGCGACGGCCGCGCCCCGGTCGGCGGCCGCACGCAGTTCGGACAGCTCCGCTCCCGCCGCCCGGGCCACCGCTTCCCGCGGCACGTCCGCGGGCACCCGGGGTTCGCCCATGATCCCCGTGTCGACGATGATCACTTCGACGCCGGAGTGCAGCAGACTCTCGCGCAGCCAGCCGTACTCGACACCCTTGGTGTCCAGGGTTCCCACCAGCACGACGTTCGTCATATGTGCAATGTCCATGCAGATGGGGTTTGTTGGCAAGTCAAGGTCGGGTCAACCCCCCACCAGCCCCAACAGTCTCTCCACAAAGGCAACTTGAGACTTGATCAGCTTGGTTCCGGCCACCTGTGGGGTGAACCAGGCCACGCGGTCCAGCTCGGGGAACTCCTGCACGTTCCCCGAGTGCGGCGGCCACTCCATGGAGAAGGTGCCGGGCACCATCAGCGCCGGGTCGAGGTCCGCCTCCACCGCCCAGATCGTCACCAGCTTGCCGCTGCTCAGCACCACCTCGCCGAGCGGCAGATAGTCGCCGTCCGGTGGCGGCAGCCCGATCTCCTCGGTGAACTCCCGGCGCGCCGCGTCCCGCGGGGACTCGTCCGGACCGTACTCGCCCTTGGGGATCCCCCAACCGCCGGCGTCCCGTGCACTCCACACGGGCCCGCCCAGGTGCCCGAGCAGGACCTCGATGCCGGGGGCGGGCCCACCCGTACGGCGGAACAGGAGCAGTCCGGCGCTGCGCTTCTGCGTCATGGGTGATCCCTGCCCCGCGGGAACGCCTCCTAGGCAGGCCGCCCCGCCGGGGTGTGGCTACCGGGCACGGGCCGGGCCGGCTAGTGGGCGTGCGGGCCCTGGCGGTGGACCGGGCCGTGCGCGTCCGCGCAGTGCGGGTCGTCGGCCGCCTCGTCGCCCGGGCGGCCGACGGTGAGCAGTGCCTCCTGCTCGTGGTCCACCTGGAGGGTGGTGTGCGTGATCCCGTACTCCTTGGCCAACAGCCGCTCCAGGTCGCGGCGTACGGCGTGGCAGTCCCCGGCCGGCTCGACCAGCACGTGCGCCGACAGCGCCGCCTGCCCGGAGGTGATGGTCCAGATGTGCAGGTCGTGGACCTCGGTGACGGGCGGGTGCCCGACGAGCCGGTCGCCCACCGCGTCCGGGTCCAGGTGGGCCGGGGAGGCCTCCAAGAAGATCCGGCCGGACTCGCGGACCAGCCCGTATCCCGCCTTGACCATCAAGGCGACCACCACGAGCGTGGCGATGGCGTCGGCCTGGACGAAACCGGTGGTGAGCACGATCAGACCGGCCACGGCGGTGCCGATGAAGGCGAACAGGTCGTTGAGGATGTGCTGGTAGGCACCCTCGACGGCGAGGGAGGAGCGGTTGGCCTTGGAGATGCACCAGGCCGCGGCCACGTTGACGACGATGCCCGCGAGCGCGGTCACCAGGACCGGCCCGCCCGCCACCTCCGGCGGCTCGACCAGGCGCCGGACCGCCTCGTAGGCCAGCCAGACCGCCAGCAGGAGCAGGGTGAGCCCGTTGGCCTGCGCGGAGAGTATCTCCGCGCGCTTGAGGCCGTACGTGAAGCCGCCGCGCGCGGGCCGGGCCGCGAGCCGCATCGCGATCAGTGCCAGAACGATCGAAACGGCGTCGGTGAGCATGTGGGCGGCGTCGGAGATCAGGGCCAGGGAGTGGGCCAGGACGCCGATGGTCACCTCGACCGCCATGAAGGCGCCGATCAGGCCGAGCGCGATCGCCAGCCAGCGGCGGTCCGCGTCCGCGGCGACCCCGTGGCCGTGACCGCCGTGGCCGTGCCCGTGGCCCCGGCCGTGGTCCTGGCTGTCGTCGTGATCGTGATCGTGGTCGTACACAGCCATCGCTTCCCCCGCTTGTTCGGTTCCGACGCGTGAAGTGAAGCGCACCGCGACGCAATGGGCAAAGGCTGCAACGGGGACCGTTGTCATTCCCCATAAGGCGCCTCTGACCTGCGGTTATGCCCGTCCGCTCGGATCGTGGGAAAATTTGCCCATGGTCCGGCGCCCCGGTGTGCCGACCGTGCGGCTGCTGCGCCGCCACAAGCCCGCGATCATGCAGACCCAGCGGAAACAGCGGAAACGGCGGAAGTGGACGCGATGACCAGTCCCACGGAGTCCGGCACCGACTTCCACCCCACGCACGTGGTCCCGCAGGAGGGACTGCCCGCGTGGGAGGCGCCCGACGTGTCCCGGCCCACCGCGCCCCTCGATCCCTTCCTGCCCGTCCAGCTGCTGTCCCGGCAAGGCGCGTGGGCGGAGATCCTGTGCTCGAACGGGTGGTCCGCCTGGGTGGACGGCCGCCTGCTGGTCTCCGTACCGCAGCCGCCGCCCGCCGGCGGAGGGCAGCCGACCCGCGCCGAGGACCCGCGCCCGCTGCTCGCCCGCAGCACCGACATCTTGGCCCGCTACCGGCAGGCCGCGGAAGAGCTCGCCTCGGGTCTCGTGGACCCCGGCAGGTTCCGCGACGGCACCCGTGGGCTGCGGGCGGGAGTGGTGATCGACGGGGAGTCCGTATGGCTCTACGACGAGTCCACCGGCCGGTGGATGTACGGGGACGGCGGCCACCTGGTGACCTACGCCGTGGTCACGGGACCCGGCGGCTCCGAGCAGCCCTCGGCGGCGGAACCGGAACCCGGGGCCGCCACCGGCGGCCCGGGCCGGGCCGCCCAGGCGGACGACCGTGAGCCGACCCGGGTCGTCATGCCGCCCGAAGCCAGGGAGGGCTGATGTCTTCGGAATCCCTGGGCGGCCGTCCGACCGACCTCAGCGGGAAGCAGGTCGCCGGATACCTGATGGAGTGCGAGATCGGTCGCGGCGGAATGGCGGTCGTCTACCGCGCGCGGGACCTGCGGCTGGACCGGACCGTGGCGCTGAAGCTGCTGGCGCCGGAGCTCGCCCGCAACGACACCTTCCGGCAGCGTTTCGCCCACGAGTCGCGGGTGGCGGCGGCCATCGACCACCCGCACATCGTGCCGGTCTTCGAGGCGGGAGAGACGGAGGGGTTGCTCTACATCGCGATGCGGTACGTCGCCGGGCAGGACCTGCGGGCCCTGCTGGACCGCACCGGTCCGCTGCCGGTGGAATCGGCGGCCCGGATCGCCGGACAGGTCGCCTCGGCGCTCGACGCGGCGCACGCCCACGACCTGGTGCACCGGGACGTCAAGCCGGGCAACATCCTGGTCGCGGAGGGCACGGACATCGACCACCCCGAGCACGTGTACCTCACGGACTTCGGGCTGACGAAGAAGTCCTTGTCGCTGACGGGTTTCACGAGCGTGGGCCAGTTCGTGGGCACCCTGGACTACGTGGCTCCGGAGCAGATCGCGGGGAAGCCGGTCGACGGCCGCTGCGACGTCTACAGCCTGGGCTGTGTCGTGTACGAAACCCTGGCCGGGGGCCCGCCGTTCCAGCGCGACGACGACATGGCGCTGCTGTGGGCCCACCAGTACGACCCGCCGCCCCCGCTGACCTCGCACCGGCCCGATCTGCCGGAGGCGGTGGACGCCGTACTGGCCAAGGCGCTGGCGAAGTCGCCGGAGGACCGGTGGAGCAGCTGCCTGGAGTTCACCGGCGCGCTGCGGCGGGCGGGTGCCCAGGCCGGGGCGGGCGCCGGGGCCGGGGCGAGCACCGGCCGCCCGCCGAGCCGTACCTCGACGGCGGATCCGGGTCCCGCCCCGCCGCCCCCGCGCTGGGCCCAGCCGGTGTTCCGCCCCCTGGACCGGTAGCCGCGGGGCAGGCACCGCCGGACGGGCGCACACCATGGCCCGCGAGAGTGACCGGGATCGGCATTCGTCCCGGAAGAGGCCAAGACTTACTAGACATGGAGGGAACGCGGACAGCGGAAGCGGAACAGGAGCGCCGGTGACCACGCAGCCACCCGGGACACCGTCGTCGGGGCGCCCCACCGGACCGCCCGCCGGGCCGCTCTCCGGCCGGCCGTCAGGGCCCCCGCCACCGCCTCCCCAAGGGCCGCCTTCTCCCGGTCCGCCTCCTCAGGGCCCTCCACCCACGGGCCCGCCCTCCGAGGGTCCGCCTCCTCAAGGCCCCGGAGGACCCGGCAGCGGGCCGTCGATGCCCTCGGGGCCGCCCGGCCGGCCCGCCAGGCGGTGGTGGCGCTCCGTACCCCGGGTGGCCACCGCCGTGACGGCACTGGCCGCCGCCGTCGTGCTCGCCATGGTGCTCACCCGACCCTCCGGCACGACCGCGGGCGGGGAGGTGTTCCTCCAGCCGGCCGCAGCCCAGGGCCAGGACCCCTTCACCGAGTCCACCGCCAACCAGCCCCCCGGTCCGCCGCCCGCGCCCTCCAGCCTGCCGCCGGCCCCCGCGACCGGCACCATCACGACCCAGGCCGTCCCCGGTTCGTCCCCCACCCTGTACGGCGGCACCGCGGACATCGCCGGCTGCGACAGCGAGAAGCAGGCGCGGTTCCTGTCCGCCCGGCCGGACGCCAACCGGGCGTTCGCCGAGGCGCTGGGCATCCAGGCCACGGCGGTGCCGGAGTATCTGCGGTCCCTGACCTCCGTCACGCTCCGCAAGGACACCCGCGTCACCAACCACGGCTACCGGAACGGCAGCCCCACCTCGTACCAGGCCGTGCTCCAGGCGGGAACGGCCGTGATGGTGGACAACCACGGGGTGCCGCGGGTGCGCTGCGCCTGCGGCAACCCGCTGGGCGAGCCGAAGGCGCTGAAGCCCGGTTACAGGCGGCGGGGCGAATCATGGGCGATGTACCGGCCGCAGAACATCGTGGTGATCCAGCCGACGGTCAAGGCCATTACCAAGATCACGATCTATGACCACACCAGCGGACGCTGGTACGCACGCGAATCCGGCCAGCAGAGACCCGACCAGCCCATCCAGGCACCGGCCCGGCCTCCCGCGGACACGGACACGGGCTCGGAAACCGCTCCGCCGGCGGCATCCCCGCCGTCGTCCCCGCCGCCCCCACCCCCGCCCGCGCCGCCGTCCCCGTCCCCGCCGTCGTCTCCGCCCGAGTCCCCACCGTCCTCTCCGCCGTACGCACCCCCGCCGCCCGCCACCGCCGCGCCCGGCGCCGATCGGTGAGACCCTGGCTGCATGGCCGAACGGGGAGTGAGCCCAGAGGTCCAGTGGCCCGCGCGGCCCGACACGAGCCTCGCGCTCAACCGCATGGGCACCTTCGACTGGGACCTTGAGGGCGGCCAGATGCATCTGGACGCCACCGCCCTTGAGGTCTTCGACCTGCTCCCGGAGGAGTTCAGCGGCACCCCGGAAGGGCTGCGCGACCGCGTCCCGTCTGCCGAGGAGGCCCGGCTCGACACCCGCGTCGCCCAGGCCCTCAAGGACGGCCGCAGCCACTACGGGGCGTACTTCCGGCGCCGGCGCCGGGACGGCACCCCGGCCTGGACCCACATCCAGGGCCACATCCTCCGGGATGCGGACGGGCGCCCGCACCGGATCATCGGAATCGTCCGCGACGCCGCCCACGACCCGGACGAGCCCGGGGCCGCCGGGGAGCAGAGCGAGGGCCGCCGCAGGATGACCGGCGTCGTCGAGCGGACCACCGCCATCCTCGCCCACGCCCGCACCGTCAACGACGTCACCGACGTCCTCAAGGACCCCGAGGCCCTCGGCCACCTCGGCGCGGTCAGCGTGATGCTCGGCGTCGTCGACGGCGGCCGGATCCACCTCGTCGCCGAGGGGCAGCTGGGCTCGTACGTCCCGGAGATCGAGTACACCCGCATCGACGCCCGGCTGCCGATGAGCGAGGCCGTACGCACCCTCCAGCCGGTCTTCATCGCCTCACGCGAGGAGTTCGAGCAGGGATATCCGGAGCTGTGGCCGTACATCGAACCGCTCTCCGTGCACAGCGGGGTCTACCTTCCGCTGATCGCCCAGGGCCGGGCCATCGGCGCCCTCGGGCTGCTCTACCGGCGGGACGGCGACTTCACGGCCGAGGAGCGCAACCTGCTGATGGCCCTCGGCAGCGGCATCGCCCAGAGCCTCCAGCGCGCGATCCTCTTCGAGCAGGAGCACGACCTCGCCGAGGGACTCCAGCGGGCCATGCTGCCGCGCCGGATCCCGGAGATCCCGGGCGCGCGGATCGCCGTACGCTACCGGGCCGCACGCATGGGCCGGGACATCGGAGGCGACTGGTACGACGTCGTCCCGCTCGGCGAGGGTCGGGTCGGGGTGATGATCGGTGATGTCGAGGGGCACGACACGGACGCCGCCGCCGTCATGGGCCAACTGCGGATCGTCCTGCGCGCCTACGTCACCGAGGGGCACACCCCCGGCACCGCCATGGCGCGGGCCTGCGACTTCCTGCGCGACCTGCAGACGGATCGCTTCGCCACCTGCACCTACGCGGAGCTCGACCTGAACACCGGCGCAGTCCAGATGGTCCGGGCCGGCCACCTCGACCCGGTGGTCCGCCGCGGCGACGGCAGCTGTCACCGCCTCCAGGTCGCCGGCGGGCTGCCCCTCGGGCTGCCCCAGCGCGAACACCCGGGCGCCGGCTACCCCGTCACCAGCCTCGAACTGCATCCCGGGGACACCCTGCTGCTCTGCACGGACGGGCTGATCGAGCGGCCTCAGGGCGACTCCGAGACCGGCATGCGGGAGCTGATGGACGCCGTCTGCGACGGGCCGGTCGACGTCGAGGAACTCGCCGACGTCCTGTGCGACCTGATCGGGGACGTGGGCGGGGGCGACGACATGGCCCTGCTCCTGCTCCGCCGCCGCGGCACCCCCGCCCCGCGCGGGGGCGGCCCGCTGCGCCTGCGGCTCGCTCCTGGCGACCCGCGAGGCCCCACGACGGCCCGCCACTTGATCCGGGCGGCGGTGGCCGCCTGGGGCGCGCGGGAACAGGCCGACGAAATCGAGCTGGCGGCGGACGAGTTGATGACCAACGCCCTCGTGCACACCGAGGGCGGCGGCCACGTCAGCATGCGGATGACCGCGGAGGGCCGGCTCCGCATCGAGGTCGAGGATTCCAGCAGTGCCCTGCCGCACCGCCGCGAGGCGGACGACTGGTCGCTCTCGGGGCGAGGCCTGCTGCTGGTGGAGCAGCTGGCGCAGGAGTGGGGCGTGGAGCCCCGCGGCGGCGGGAAGTGCGTGTGGTGCGAGTTCGCCGTCCCCGGCCCGGCGGCCCGGGAGGCGGCCGCGCCGGCCCGGGCCGCCCGGTGAAGGGGCTCAGGGAAGGGCTCAGGCCTGTGCGTACGGGCCCTGCACCGCCTTGGTGTGCTGCAGCGACGTCAGCTTGCGGACGAAGAGGGCGGCGAGGACGGCCGCAGCGACCGTCAGCAGGTCGCAGACCAGGCCCACGGCCCAGGCGTCGCGCAGCGATGCGGCGGTCTCGGCCCGCTTGAACATCTGGTCGAACACGCGGTCGGCGAACAGCGAGGCCACCCACGCCGTCCACCAAGCGGTGACGGGCGCGGTGGAGACGTGGCGGTAGGAGCCGTCCGGTCCGAGCTGGGTGCTGGCCGCCCAGATCTCCTTCGCGATCCGGAACGGGATGAACAGGTTGCCGACGGGGATGAACCAGCCGCCGATGGCCCAGCCCCGGGTCCTGGTGAACGCATCGGGGCGCAGGATCTCGCCGTTCACGCGTACCCGGTGGAACCAGACGAGGAAGACGACCATGGTGGCGAGCAGGCTCAGCGTCTGGAGGACGCCTGCGACGGAGGCCAGGACGTCCGAGAGGTCCAGGGCGCTGTCGGCCACGGAGGCGGGGCGCGCGGCCTTGTCCCCCATGAGGGAGACGAGATGGGCGCTGACGCCGGCGGAGAACAGGTTGACGAGCGCTGCCAGGGCGAGCAGCAGGATCAGTGCGAGGGCCAGTGCCTGCGGCGGCCGCAGCACGTCTGCGGCGGGGCGCAGCTCGTGGGACGACCAGCCAGGGTGCGCCGTCTGCTGAGTCTGCGGCTGAGCCTGCCCCGGCTGCGACTGCGACTGCGACTGCGGTACGGGTGCGGGCTGCTGCGGTGGTGCGGGCTGGTTCGGTGGTGCGGCGAAGGCCATGTGGAGCTACCCCCCGGGAACGGATGACACGGATCTGCGGCCCGCTGACCTGCGGCGGGCCTGGTCGAACCATGTCAGCCCGCCGCCAAGTGGCCAAATGGGGATCGCTACAGCCGTACGAGCGTGACCTCGGTGGCCTTCACGCTGGTCCACACCTTCGTGCCGTCGGCCAGGCCCAGCTCGGCGGCGGCCTCCGGGGTGATCTCCGCGACGAGGTCGGGCGCCTCGGGCGAGCCCACCAGCACCCGCAGCCTGCTGCCGACCGCGGTGATCTCCCGTACCGCACCCGGCCAGACGTTGCGGGGACTGCCCGCCGGGCGGTCGCGGTGCAGGGACACCGCCTCGGGAGCGATGATCGCGAGCGCCTCGGTCCCTTCGGGGAGCGCCTCGGCCACCACGAGCCTCCCCCCGGAGGCCAGCGTCAGCCCGCCGTCCGAAGCGGTACCGGGCCAGGCGTTGCGGCCCAGCATCCGGGCCACCCACGGGGAGCGCGGGTGGCGGCTGACCTCTGCGGGCGGGGCGTCCTGCAAGGCCCGCCCGTCGGAGAGCACGAGCACCCGGTCGGCCAGGGACACGGCCTCGACCGGATCGTGCGTGACGACGAGGCAGACCCCGCCGAAGCCCGCCAGGTGGGTGCGCAGGGTGTGCCGTACGCGGGCCCGGGTGGTCTGGTCGAGGGCGGCGAGCGGCTCGTCGAGCAGCAGCAGCCGCGGCCGGGCGGCGAGCGCCCGGGCGAGCGCCACCCGCTGGGCCTGCCCACCGGACAGCTGGGCGGGCTTGCGTGCGGCGAGGTGGCCGACCCCGAGCCGGTCCAGCCACAGCTGCGCCTCGCGGCGGGCCTCGGCGCGCGGCACCCGGCGGGCCCGCAGCCCGTACGCGGTGTTGGCCAGGGCGGTCAGGTGCGGGAACAGCGCCCCGTCCTGCGGGACCCAGGCGACGTGGCGCCGGTGCGGGGGCAGCTCGGTGACGTCGGTGTCGCCGAGGCGGAGCACGGCGTGGGCGCGGGGGGTCAGGCCGAGCAGGGCGCGCAGCAGGGTGGTCTTGCCCGCGCCGTTTTCGCCGACGACCGCGATGGTGGTGCCGGGCTCCGCGGCCAGGCTGAGCTGGTTGAAGCCGGTGACCTCGGCGTTCAGGGGCCACCGGCCGCCGTCGTGCCGGGCGGCGGGCAGGCCCGCGGCGGCCACGGCCTGCGCCGCCGCGGGAAAGCGGGCGTCCGCGGGGGACTCCGGGTGTTCGGGGGACGCGGCGGGCGCCCCGCCGGGGCCGCGGCGCGCCTCGTCGGCCGTGCGGGTGGCGGGGGCGCCGGTCGCGGTCCAGCGCCCGCGCAGCGCGATCAGCACGCCCATGGCGATCGCGAGCAGCAGCAGCGACACGGAGGTGGCGGCCTCAGGTTCGTCCTGGAGCAGCAGGTACACCTGGAGCGGCAGGGTCTGGGTGGTGCCGGGCAGGTTGCCGGCGAACGTGATGGTCGCGCCGAACTCCCCGAGCGCGCGGGCCCAGGTGAGCGCGGCCCCGGCGACCAGGCCGGGCGCCACCATGGGCAGTGTCACGGTGAAGAACACCCGTACCGGTGGGGCGCCGAGGGAGGCGGCGGTCTCCTCGTAGCTCTGCCTGAGCCCGCCGAGCGCGCCCTCCAGGCTGATGACGAGGAAGGGCATGGCGACGAACGTGGCCGCGACGACGGCACCGGAGGTGTGGAAGGGCAGGGTGATGCCGAAGGAGTCCTCCAGCCAGGGCCCGAGCAGCCCGCGCCTGCCGAAACCGAGCAGGAGCGCCACACCCCCCACGGTCGGCGGCAGCACCATCGGCAGCAGCACCAGCGAGCGGACGAACGCCTTGCCCTTGAACTCGACGCGGGCCAGCAGCCAGGCGAGCGGCACACCGAGCAGCAGCGACAGCCCGAGGGCCCAGAAGGACACCAGCAGCGACAGCCGCAGGGCCTCCACCACGCCGGGACTGGTCAGGTGCGCGCCGAGCCCACCCCATGCGGTGCGGGTGAGGATGCCGATCAGGGGCAGCAGCAGGAACGCGACGGCGAGCAGCGCGGGGAGCGCCAGCGCCATGGGCGTACGGGTGCGCGTGCGGGTACGGAGTCTGCTCATCGGGGTTCCTGGCTGAAGCGTACGAGGAGGAAGCCGACAGGGGCCGCCCGTCCCCCCGGACCGGGCAGCCCCTCTCGTTCCATGGATCGGCGCCGGCTACGGCTTCTGGAAGCCCGCGTCCTGGAGGATCTTCTGGGCCTCCGGGGTGCTCAGCCAGGCCACGAACGCGGCCGCGGCCTCGGCGTCCTTGGACTGCTTGAGCGTGGCCGCCGGGTAGGAGGCCACCGCGTTCTGGTCGTCTGGGATCTCCACGGTCGCGACCTTGTCCGCGGACTTGGCGGAGTCGGTCTTGTAGACGAGGCCAGCGTCGGCCTCGCCGAGCTCGACCTTGCTCAGCACGGCGCGCACGTTCGGCTCCTGGGAGACCGGCTTCACCTCGATCTTCTGGGCGTCGAGGATCTGCTTGCCGTAGCGGCCGACGGGGACCTCCGGCGCGGCGAGGACCACCTTGATCTTGGTGTTGGCGAGGTCCTTGAGGCCGGCGACCTTGAAGGGGTTGCCCTTGCCCGTGGCGATGACCAGGCGGTTCTTGGCGATGACGGAGGCGCCGTTGGTCTCGACCCCGAGGGCGTCCATCGTCTTGGTGTCGGCGGTGACCAGCGCGTCGGCCGGGGCGCCCTGCTTGACCTGGGCGGCGAGCTCCTGCGAACCGGCGAAGGAGAACGTGATCTTCGTGCCGGGGTGCGCCTTCTCGTACGCGGCGCCCGCGGTCTTGAAGACGTCGGTGAGGGAGGAGGCGGCGAGGACGGTGAGGTTCGCGGCCCTGGTCCCGGCGGAGGGGGAAGCCGAGGGTGCGGCGGCGTCCGCCTTCGTGTCGTCGCTGCCGCAGGCGGCCAGGGCCGGTACGAGCAGGGCGGCGGTCAGCGTGGCGGCCGCGGCACGGCGGCGGTTCTGGATCGGGGACATGAGCGCAAGCTCCTCGGTTCGGGTCGGCGGCCGGCCTCGGGGGCCGGATCCGCGCGGCGGTGACCCGCGCCGGTGACGGGCCGAGCGGGTGGGGACGCGTGGTGGGTGCGGGACGGTCAGGTGCGGTCGATGTGCACGCTGGTCGACTTCACGCGGGCGGTGGCCTGCATGCCGACTTCCAGTCCCAGTTCCTCGACGGCCTCACGGGTGAGCAGGGAGACCAGCCGGTGGGGACCCGCCTGGATCTCGACCTGGGCCGCCACGTCGCCGAGCTTGACGGCGGTGACGATGCCGGGGAAGGCGTTGCGCGCCGAGGTGTACGGCTCCTCGTCGTCGGAGTAGGCGCCCTGGCCCACCATCACGGAGAAGGCGGCCAGGTCCCGGCCGTCGATCAGGCGTCGCCCGGCATCGTCGCGATGGGTCGCGACCCGCCCGGCGTCGGCCCAGCGGCGGGCGGTGTCGGGGCTGACGCCCAGCAGGCGCGCCGCCTGTCCGATGGTGTAGGACTGCATGTGCGACAAGGTAGGGCCAGGCGTCGCGCATTTGCAATTCTTTTGGGATGAGATACATGGCAGATGCCAAGGGTCTTGGCGGTTCTGCCAAAAGTCGTTCGGCCGGCGGGGCACCGGATCGCTAGAGTCGGGGCCATGGCTGAGGAAGTGGAATCCGGTACGGCGCGGGTGGACGCCTGGATCTGGTCGGTCCGCCTGACGAAGACCCGGTCGGTCGCGGCGACGGCCTGCCGGGCGGGACACGTGAAGGTCAACGGGGAGCGGGCCAAACCCGCCCAGCAGGTCCGGGCGGGCGACGAGGTACGGCTGTTCCATGCGGGGCGCGAGCGCATCGTGGTGGTCCGCAGGCCCGTGACGAAGCGGGTGGGCGCTCCGGTGGCGGTGGAGTGCTACGTGGACAACAGCCCGCCGCCGCCCACTCCGGTGGAGGCCGCGGTGGTCGGCATCCGCGACCGCGGTACGGGCCGCCCGACCAAGCGCGACCGCCGCGAAATCGAATCGCTGCGCGGCCGCTGACCCTCTCCGAGCCCGCGGCCACGGCTGCCGCGGGTCAGAGCTTGCGGTAGGTGTAGGCCTCTTCGGCCGCCTCGGCCACGGCCGACAGCGGGGCTCCCGTGGAGGCCGTGACCGCTGCCGCCACGGCACCCTCCACGAACGGCGCGTCCACCAGCCGGGCCCCCGGCGGGAGTTCATCCTCCACCAGCAGCGCCTTCACGGTCAGCACCGCGCTCCCCAGGTCCGCCAGCAGCAGCACCCCCGCCCCCTGGTCCACCGCCCGCGCGGCCTCGGCGACCCGCTCCGCGCTCGTACCCAGCCTGCCCTCCGCGGTGCCGCCCGCCGGTGCGATCAACGCGACCGGGCCGCCCGCCGACAGGCCCCGCGCCAGCTCCGCCACCGACTGCGCGACGCCCGCACTGTGCGACACCAGCACGATCCCGACCATCGGCTCGCTCATCCCGCCACCTCCGCGAGCGCGGCCAGCAGCAGCGCGGACGACGTGGCCCCCGGGTCCTGGTGCCCGATGCTCCGCTCCCCGAGGTAGCTGGCCCGCCCCTTGCGGGCGAGCATCGGAACCGTGGCCTGCGCGCCGTTGTCCGCCGCCTCCGCGGCCGCCCGGTACGAGGTGCCCAGCGCCGCCACCCCCGGCACCAGCGCGTCCAGCATCGTCTTGTCGCCCGGCGCCGCGCCGCCCAGCTGGGCCACCGCGCCCACCCCCGCGTACAGGGCCTTGCGCACGTCGTCGTCGGAGACCTCGGCGGCATCGCCGAGCTCCTTGCCCGCCCGCCGCAGCAGCGTCCCGTACAACGGGCCCGACGCCCCCCCGACCGTCGCGATCAGCGTCCGCCCCGCCAGCTGCAGCACCGCTCCCGGGCTCGCCGGAGGCTCCGCCTCCAGTGCCGCCCGTACGGCCGTGAAGCCGCGCATCAGGTTGCTCCCGTGGTCGGCGTCGCCGATGGGGGAGTCGAGCTCGGTCAGCCGGTCCGCCTCGCGCTCCACCACGGCCGCGGCGGCCGCCATCCAGCGCCGGAAGAAGTCTGTGTCCCGCACGTCGGTCTCCTCGCCTCGCCGGCCGGGCCTCGGCAGCAGCCGGCCCCTACGCCGGCCACCTTACGGTCAGCGTGCCTCAGCGGCCCCAGCGCAGCGCGGCGGTCTGCACGGGCGCGTCCCACAGCCGCAGCAGTTCCTCGTCCGCGCGGCACAGGGTCACCGAGCAGCCGGCCATGTCGAGCGAGGTGACGTAGTTCCCGACGAGCGCCCGCGCCACCGGCACCCCCCGCTGTTCCAGTACCCCGGCCACCTCCGCGTGGAAGCCGTACAGCTCCAGCAGCGGGGTCGCCCCCATGCCGTTGACCAGCGCGAGGACCGGGCCGTCGGCGGGTCCCACGCCCGCCATGTCGTCCAGTACGGCGCCGACCGCGAACTCCGCGATCTGCCGCGCCGTCATCATCGGCCGCCGCTCGCGGCCCGGCTCGCCGTGGATGCCGATGCCCAACTCCAGTTCACCTTCGGGGAGGTTGAAGGTGGGGCTGCCCTTCGCGGGGGTCGTGCACGCGCTCAGAGCCACGCCGAAGCTGCGCGAGGACTCGTTCACCTTCCGGGCGAGCGCCGCGACCTCCTCCAACGGCGCACCCGCCTCGGCGGCCGCCCCGGCGATCTTCTCGACGAAGAGGGTGGCACCCGTGCCGCGCCGCCCCGCCGTGTAGAGGCTGTCGGTGACGGCCACGTCGTCGTTGACCAGGACGCTCTCGATCCGTACGCCGTCCTCCTGGGCGAGCTCGGCGGCCATCTCGAAGTTCAGCACGTCGCCGGTGTAGTTCTTGACGACGAACAGCACGCCCGCGCCCCCGTCCACGGCCTTCGCGGCCCGCAGCATCTGATCGGGCACGGGGGAGGTGAACACCTCGCCGGGACATGCCGCCGAGAGCATTCCCGGTCCCACGAACCCGGCGTGCAGCGGCTCGTGCCCCGAGCCGCCGCCGGACACCAGCCCGACGCGTCCGCCGGCCCGCGCGTCCCTGCGTACGACGGTGCGCTGCACGACGTCGACCTCCAGCTCCGGATGCGCGGCGGCCAGCCCGCGCAGCGCGTCGGCGACGACGGTCTCGGCACTGTTGATCAGCATCCGCATCTGCATCTCCGATGGTCACAACTGGTCAGCGAACGTAACCGAGCGTACAGGAAGGTGCTCGTCTCGACCCGGCACCGACGAGCCTGGCCGTCAGTGCTCCGTCAGGAATCCGTCGATCGCCGTCAAGGCCGCGTCAGCGACCCACCGGGCAGCGCGGCCCGCGCCTGGCCTCGGAGGGCACGCCGAGAGGTGTCCCGGAGGATCCCATGTGCCTGTTCCAGTACGACCAAGACGCCGCCGACCCCGACCCCGAAGAAGCCGAGGAAGCCCGGCCCGGGGATCCCGGCGAGGGCCTCACCCGGTCCTCGGCCAGGCCTGGAGCGGTCACCTGACGGCGACCGGCCCGCACGGGCGGCAGCTGCCGCCGGTGTCCGGGCCGGCCGTTCGGCGCGGTGGTCTACCGGTGCCGGGGGAGCGTGGACCGGTCGGGCTCGCCCGGGCGCGCCGCCACTGCTCCCTGCACTGCCGCTTGCCGGGGCCGGGCGGTACGTTGCCGCCCCGCCTCAGTGGGAGCCGTCGGTCATGATGGGGCCGGAGCCCTTGGGGATGTCGATCCGCTTGATGATCTTGAAAATGTTGCTGCTGGTGGGAGGCGTGGTGTCGCCGCCGGCGGCGGTGTTGTTCGGGTTGATCTTGCTGAGTGCCCCTGCCTTGCCGAGGCCCGTGAGGATGTTGGTGGCGGGACGGGGCTTGTCCTCGGTGGTGACGCCGGTGGCGGTGGTCGGTGCGGCGTGGGCGGTGGTGGTGAGGGAGATCGCTCCTGCGGCGAGCAGGGGGGCGATCATGAGGGGGGCGAGGCGTCGGGTCCGGGTGCTGGCCATGGGAAGAGGGTCCTTACGGGATTCGGGGGCATGGTCCGGATCAGGCGTGCGGTTCGTCCGCGCTGCGTGCCGTTGTCCGTGACTCCATTGGGCCTCACGCGGAGGACCGGGGTCACGACCCGGAGATTCGGGACTTGACAGGTAGGACCCTCGCCGTTCAGAGGCCGCGCGCTCCGGTCGACCGACATGCCGAGGCCGCCGAGACCTTCCGGGGCGTCGACGAGCGCGCACGCCAAGCCACCGGACGGGGAAGCGCCCGGCGTGCGGTTGCCGGGAACTACCGGAGCCGGTGCCGGCGGCGGCGGAGCCGGTAGCCGACGATCACGAGGTCGGCGATCAAGACGACCGCGCCGATGATCAGCAGGTAGAACAGACCCTCCGCGAGTGCCCCGATGAAACCGAGCACGACCGCCACGAGGAGCAGAAGCAGGAACAGCGCCATCTCGGCCTCCTGTGGGGTACCGGTCCTCAGCGGCGGGCCAGGCGCCGTTCGCCGCCCGTTCCCGGCTGGTAGGACAGCTCGTAGTGGGCAAAGAGCGCCGGCTCATCCTCGGCCGCCAGCACATCGTCGGTGCCCATGGAGGGGGCGCCCTTGACCGCGTTCTTGGTGTAGGCCACCTTCACGTAGCCGGGCCCCACTGTTGCTCCGGCCAGGGGTACGAACGTCAGGCGGCGGCGGGTCGGCAGGCCGACGGTGAGGGTGGCGAAGGCCGCCTGGTCGGTGGCCGTGTCGACGTACACCGACTCCAAGGTGCCGATCTTGTGCCCGGCGGAGTCGACCACCTCGTGGCCGCGCCACTCCCGGATGTCACTCGCTTCGAACATCGTGCCCTCCGCTTCTTCCGCCCCCATCGTCCCGCCACCTCACCGCATCGGCATCCGGCAAAGCCGTGCGGATCGGGGGGCCGTGCGAGATGAGGGCGTGGCGAGACGCGCTGATGTCCGCCGATCTAATCGATCGGATGTTCGATGCGCGCGGTACGCTGGAGCCATGCGCACGATCCCGGGCCTCCAGGGCTCCCTCTTCGACCAGGGCGACGAGATCGGGCTCGGCCCGCTCCGCGGCCTCCGGCGTGTGCAGCTCGGCGCAGGAGCGTGGGTCGACCACCTCCCGGGCTGGCTCTCCGGCTCCGACCTGCTCTTCGAGCGGCTGGCCGAGGACGTGCCGTGGCGTGCCGAGCGCCGCCAGATGTACGAGCGTGAGGTGGACGTGCCCCGGCTCCTCTGTTTCTACGCCGAGGGCGAGCCACTGCCGCATCCCGTACTCACCGAGGCCCGGGAGGTGCTGACGGCCCATTACGCCCCCGAGCTCGGGGAGCCCTTCGTGACGGCCGGGCTCTGCCTCTACCGCGACGGCCGCGACAGCGTCGCCTGGCACGGGGACCGCATCGGCCGGTCCGCCACCGAGGACACCATGGTCGCGATCGTCTCGGTCGGAGACCCCCGCGACCTCGCCTTCCGCCCCCGCGACGGCGGCGCCACGCTGCTCCGGCTCCCCCTGGGGCACGGTGACCTCGTGGTGATGGGCGGCTCCTGCCAGCGGACGATGGAGCACGCGGTCCCCAAGTCCGCGCGCGCCGTGGGCCCCCGCATCAGCATCCAGTTCCGCCCCCGGGGCGTTCGCTGACATCAAGGGCGGCCGGTCTCAGGACCCGTTCCCCCCGTCGACCGCGTTGTCCCCGTGGGCCGCCCCCGCCGTGTCCAGGAAGATCCAGTCGTCCTCGGGCAGCGCCGCCGACGCGGGCCCCGGGACCGGACGCTTCTCCTCGCGCCACCCGTCGGCGCCCACCGCCTCCGTCGGGCGATTCTCGCAGCCGCGGCCTGCGTTCGGGCCGCGCCCTGCGACCGGGCCCCGCCCTGCATTCGGGCCGCGTCCGCGTCGGCACTCAGGCGGTGCCCGCCTCCTTGGCCCCTCCGGGCCGGACGGCCTCCGCCGCCGCGTGCAGCGAACGCAGGGCCAGCAGCAGGACGCCGATGTCGTCCAGGTACACCGGGTCCGGGATCAGGTCCACCGGCGAGACGGTGTAGACCACGGCCACCCAGAACAGGGCCTTGTCGCGCAGCGGGATCCCCGCGTCGAGCAGCAGCCGCCGCGTCCTGACGACCCGTACGAGGAGTACGGCCGCGGCGAGCGCGAGCCCGAGGGCCGCGACCACGGCGAGGGTGAGCCAGACCTGTGCGTCCATGGCTCCCGTATACCCCGCCGGCCCCGGCTACGCGCCCTGCTCGCGCAGACGGCGGCTGACCTCGCCCAACCCCTCCGCCAGTGCATCGAGCTGCCCGGGCGTGAGCACGTCGATCAGGGCCTCTCGGACGGTGGCCACGTGGCCGGGCGCAGCCGCCTCCAGTCGGGCTCGGCCCGCGTCGGTGAGGACGGCGAAGACCCCGCGTACGTCCGAGGGGCAGCTGCGGCGGCGGACCAGCCCGGCCTTCTCCAGCTGGGTGACCTGGTAGGTCAGCCCGCTCTTGGAGTTGATCAGACCGTTGGCCAGTTCCGTCATCCGCAGCTCGTGGTCCGGGGCGGCCGAGAGCCGCACGAGGATCTCGTACTGCGGGTGCGAGAGCCCGGAATCGTCCTTGAGCTGCTGGTCCAGTCGCCGGTTCACCAAGGCGGAGGCCGCCAGGAAGCCGCTCCAGGCACGCATCTCGCGGTCGTCCAGCCATCTCGTCTCCGACATGCCCCCACCCTACACAGGTTGTTCCAATTTGAATCAATGACTAAGGTCGGAAGCCGGGAGTTCGAATTTGAACTACCCGAGACCGAACCACCCGACGACCGTGCACCACCGGACGACCCGACCGGGAAGGACCCCCCATGACCAGCCCCTCCGTCACCACGGCGAAGCCGCAGGCCGCCGCACCGGCCGTACCGCTCGCCCTCTCCACCCCCGCCCACGACGTCGGCCTCCTCCTGCTGCGCCTCGTCCTCGGCCTCACCATGGCCGCCCACGGCAGCCAGAAGCTCTTCGGCTGGTTCGGCGGCGGGGGCGTCGAGGGCACCGGCCAGTTCTTCACCGCCAGCGGCTACCCGGCCGGAGGCGCCATGGCCGTCCTCGCCGGACTGACCGAGACCCTGGGCGGCCTCGGACTCGCCGTCGGCCTGCTCACCCCGCTCGCCGGCGCCGCCGTCCTCGGCACCATGATCAACGCGATCGCCGTCCACGGAGCCGGCTCGTTCTTCGCCCCGCACGGCATCGAGTACGAACTCCTCCTGACCGCCGGCGCCGCGGCCCTCGCCCTCACCGGCCCCGGCCGCTACGCCGTCGACCGCCTCCTGCCCGTCCTGCGCGCCCACCGCCTGGCCCACGGAGCCCTCGCCGTCACCCTCGGCGTCGTCATCGCGGGCGCGCTGCTCCTCGTGCGCAACTAGCGGCAGCCCGGCCCGGGGCGCGCTGATTGGCCCCGGGCATTCGGGGGAAGATCGCACAAATGACACAACCCATCGAAGACTACGCACTGATCGGCGACCTCATGACGAGCGGGCTCGTCGGCCGCGACGGGTCCATCGACTGGCTGTGCCTGCCGCGCTTCGACTCGGCGGCCTGTTTCGCCGCGCTCCTCGGCGACGAGGAGAACGGCCACTGGCGCATCGCCCCCGCCGGGGCAGCCGAGGGCGAGCGGTGCACCCGCCGGGCCTACGTCGACGACTCGCTGGTCCTGGAGTCGTACTGGGAGACCCCGGACGGCGGCGCGTTCAAGGTCACCGACTTCATGCCGCAACGCCACGCCGCCCCCGACGTGATGCGGATCGTCGAAGGAATCTCCGGCGAGGTCACCGTGCGCAGCACCCTGCGCCTGCGCTTCGACTACGGGAACGTCGTCCCCTGGGTCCGCCGCCGCGACGGCGAGCGGGTCGCGATCGCAGGACCCGACTCCGTCTGGTTCCGCAGTGAGCCGCACGTGCACACCTGGGGCGAAGACAACAGCACCCGCTCCGAGTTCACCGTCACCCCCGGGCAGCGCGTCGCCTTCGTCCTCACCTGGCACCCCTCCCACGAACCGCGCCCCGAGCCCGTCGAACCGTACGAGGCCCTGGAACACTGCCTCGCCGACTGGCACGACTGGGCCGCCCAGTGCACCTACGAGGGCCCCTACCGCGAGGCCGTCACCCGCTCCCTGATCACCCTCAAGGCCCTCACCTACGCACCCACCGGCGGGATCGCCGCCGCGTCCACCACCTCCCTCCCCGAGGAGATCGGCGGCGTCCGCAACTGGGACTACCGCTACTGCTGGCTGCGCGACTCCACCCTCACCCTCGCCTCCCTCCTCGCGACCGGCTTCCTGGAGGAGGCCCGCGCCTGGCGCGAATGGCTGCTCCGCGCCATCGCCGGCGACCCCGCCGACCTGCAGATCATGTACGGCATCGCCGGCGAGCGGCGCATCCCCGAGTTCGAGGTGCCCTGGCTGCGCGGCTATGCCGGGTCCGCGCCCGTGCGCATCGGCAACGCCGCCGTCAACCAACTCCAGCTCGACGTGTACGGGGAAGTCCTCGACGCACTGCACCTCGCCCGGTCCTCCGGGCTGCCCGCGGAAAAGCACTCCTGGCGGATCCAGCTCGCGCTCCTCGATTTCCTTGAGCGCAACTGGCAGCGGCCCGACGAGGGCCTGTGGGAAGTACGCGGTCCACGCCGCCACTTCGTCCACTCCAAGGTCATGGCCTGGGTCGCCGCCGACCGGGCCGTACGCACCCTGGAGAGGGACCCCTCGCTGGAGGGCGACGTGGAGCGGTGGCGGACCATGCGCAAGGAGGTGCACCGCGACGTCTGCGAGAAGGGCTACGACCCCCGGCGCAACACCTTCACCCAGTACTACGGCTCCGAGGAGCTGGACGCGGCCACCCTGCTCATCCCCAGGGTCGGCTTCCTGCCGCCCGACGACCCCCGCGTCCTCGGCACCGTCGACGCGGTCCGCGCCGAACTGGGCAGCAGCGGCCTGGTCCGCCGCTACAGCACCGAGGGGCCGCCGGTCGACGGCCTGCCCGGCGGCGAAGGCGCCTTCCTGGCCTGCTCCTTCTGGCTCGCCGACGCCCTCGTCCTGACCGGCAGGCCCGAGGAGGCCCGGGCCCTGTTCGCGCGCCTGCTGGCCGTACGCAACGACGTGGGGCTGCTCGCGGAGGAGTACGACCCCGTATCGGGCCGGCAACTCGGCAACTTCCCGCAGGCGTTCAGCCACATCGGCCTGGTGAACACGGCCCTCACCCTGGGGCTGTGCGAGCAGATCCAGGCCGAGGCCGAGGCCGGGGCCCGGACGGACTGACGGCGGACACACGGACCGGGGCCGGCGCAGGTGTCCCCGCGCCGGCCCCGGTCCCGCACCCGCCCGTCAGGCAGCGGCGTGCTCGCCGTCCTCTTCCGGAATGCTCACCAGCCAGCGGCTGTCCTGCCGCGGCCGCAGGTACAGCGCCCAGTACAGCGTGGCCACGGCGGTGATCCCGCCCGTCCACAGCAGGTACTGGGTCTCCTGCTGGGTCAGGATGTACCCGAGTACGGCGATCAGCCCCACCGGCACGGCCGGCCACAGCGGCATCCGCCAGGCGGCCGTCTCGCCGTGCGCCCCGCGCCGGCTGAACAGCGCGGCCACCGCCACCAGCAGGTACATGCCGGTCACGGAGACACCGGTGACCCCGTACAGCGTGTCGAGGTTGACGAAGCAGAGCGCCGCACCCGGGACGCCGACCAGCAGGGTCGCCACCCACGGGGAGCCGAAGCGGCCGAGCTTCGACAGCGCGTTGTTGACCGGCTCGGGCCAGGCCTTGTCACGGGCGGAGGCGAACAGCACGCGGGAGTTCTGGATCACCATGACGATGCCGGCGTTGATGATCGCGAGGGCGACGCAGAGGCTGACGAAGGTGCCGACCGCCGAGTTCGACCAGGCGGTGACCATGCCGCCGAGGTCGCCGTCGGCCAGCGCCTGGAGGTCCGGGGCGCCCATGGTGATCGCGATGACCGGGATCAGGATGACGGCGGTGGAGATGGCCAGCGTGGCCAGCACCGTGCGGGCGACGTTGCGCCGCGGGTTCTCCAGCTCCTCCGACAGGTAGACGGCGGTGGAGAAGCCCTGGGTGATGAAGAGGGCGATGGCGAGCCCGGAAACCACCATCATCGCGGTCACGGTGGAGGACGTACCGCCCTCACCGGGGACCACGCCGTGCACCAGGGCGTCGGTGCCCCGCTCACCGTGGGCGAAGCCGAGGACGGCGACCAGCGCGGCGGCGACGACTTCCAGCACCAGGAAGATGCCGGTGATCCAGGCGTTCGCCCGCAGGTCCAGCAGGCCGGCAAGGGTGGCCAGCAGCATCACGGCGCCGCCGGCGACCGGGGCGGGTATCTGCACGATCGGCGCGAGGTAGTCGGCCGTTCCCATGGCGATCACGGGGGGCACGATCATCACCACGAGCAGGGAGAGCACGAAGACCAGCCAGCCTGCCAGCCGGCCCGACAGGGTCGACACCATGGCGTACTCGCCGCCGGCGCTGGGGATCAGGGTGCCCAGCTCCGAATAGCAGAACGCGACGCCGATACAGAGCAGGGAGCCGATGGCGATGGTGAGGGCGGTCCACGTACCGAGGCTGGCGAACAGGTCGGGCACGACGACGAAGAGCGTCGAGGCGGGCGTCACGCACGAGAGGGTGAGCAGCGTGCCGCCGACGACGCCGATGGAACGCTTGAGCTTCTGGGGGACGGGCCCGGTGGCGGGCGCGAGAGCCTGGGGGGCGCTGATCGTTTCAGACATCGGTGCAGGGTTCCGATCGGCAGATGCGGTGAACTGAGGGCGGGAGCGGTATCGCCTCCGAGGCGGTGGTGTGCAAGGTGTTTCGGTAGCTCCCGGGCCGACATGGAATCCCTGCGAGATCCGCAGGTCAAGAGTTGTTTACCTGCGGATTCCGTCGCTGCGGGCGCCTCCGCGTACCGGCGGTAGCGTCAAGACCGCGTAAATGCTGCACGGCAGGTGGTGCGGGAACCGCAGCTGATCGTCGGCAAATTTTCCTCCGCTTTGCCGACATGTGCTCGTCATGACACCGGCGCGACACCTGAGCCGCCGGCCACGCGGTCCGGTGGCTCCGCGGTCCCCGCCCGCGAGGCCAGCAGCAGGGCCACGTCGTCCGGCCGGGCCGCGCCGCTGCCCGCACCGCCGATCAACCGGTCGGCGGTCTCCGCCAGCGGCGACGGCCGGGCCGCGGCGAGCGCCGCCCGCAACCGCTCCACACCGAGGTCGATGTCCGCACCCGGCGTCTCCACCAGCCCGTCCGTGTAAAGGGCGAGCACCGCCCCCGGCTCCAGGCGCAGCTCCGTCACCGGGTACACCGCGTCCGCGGCGATCCCCAGGACCACCCCGCCCGGCAGATCCAGCACCTCCGCCCGCCCGTCGGGGTGGCGCAGCAGCGGCTGCGGATGCCCGGCCCGTACGGCCCGCGCCCGGCCCGACTCCGGGTCGAGCTCCACGTAGCAGCAACTGGCGAACTGCCCGGGATCCAGGTCGATCAGCAGCCGGTTGGTGCCGCCGACCACCTGCTCCGGCGGTTCCCCGCTGAGCGCGAAGGCCCGCACCGCACTGCGCAGCTGGCCCATCGTGGCCGCGGCTGCCACCCCGTGCCCCTGCACGTCCCCGATCACCAGCGCCAGCAGGCCCGAACCCGTGTCGATGACGTCGTACCAGTCGCCGCCCACATCCATGCCCACGGCTCCGGGCAGGTACCGGCCGACCGTCGCCACGTTCTCGTACTCCGGCAGCCGGTGCGGCAGCAGCGCCGACTGCAGCCCGCGCGCCAGCGCCGCCTCGCTGTCGTAGCGCTGCGCCCGCTCCAGGGCCTGCGCGATCAGCCCGGCCAGCGCCGTCAGCACCGTCCGCTCCTCCGGACTGAAACCGCGCGGGGTGTCGAAGCCCAGGATGCACGAGCCCACCGGTCGGCCCGAGGCGATCAGCGGAAGGAAGGCACGGGCCCCGACATGGGCGTCCAGCGGGATTCCCGGGTAGGCGGCGGCCAGGTGCTGCATCGACTCGAAGAACAGGGGACGGCCCGTGGTCAGGGTCTCCACGCCGGGCAGCCGGACATCCAGCCCCACGCCGTCGAAGCGGTCCAGGAAGCCCTGCGGGAAGCCGGTCTCCCACGCCAGGTGCAGATGCCTCTCACTGAGCAGATAGATCGCCAACTGGCGTCCGCCGAAAGCCGGCAGCAGCTCGTCGGTGACCACCGCCGACACTTGGCGGGCCGTGACCGCCTCCGTCAGGGCGATGGCCAGGGCCACCGGCCGGTAGAGCGAGGAGGTCTGCTCGGCGGCCGACAGGGCCGGCCCTGCGCCGAGGCGTGCGCCGGGTCCGGCAGCGGGCCCTGCGGCGGTCCCTGCGCCGGGTCCGGCGTCCGGCCCCGCATCCGGACCGGCGCCCGCTCCCGCCTCCGCCCGCGCCGCCGGTGTCGGCGCGGAGCCCGCGGAGGAGTGGTGGCCGGCCGCACCGATCACCACCGTCACCCCGCCGCGCCCCGGATACAGCCCCACCGACAGCCACTCCCCGCCCGGCGGCGTCCCCCGCCGGGCCGCGAAGTGCACCGGCTCGCCCGCCAGCAGCACGGCCCGGAAGTGATCCTCGTACGCGGGATGCCCCAGCCACGGCAGCGCCTCCCACAGGATCCGCCCGCACAACTGCGGCCGGCCGGGCCCGAGCAGGGCCTTCGCGGCGGTGTTGGCGAAGCCGACCCGGCCCTCCCGGTCCACCGACAGCACCGCCTGCACCATGCGGTCGACGGCGGCCCCCGCGCTCCCGGCGCCCCCGTCCGGGGCCCCCACCGCGGGCACGACCACCGGATCGCCCTCCCACACCACCGGCTCCCCGGCCGCAGCGAGCGCCGCCAGCCGTTCCGCCAGCCGGGCCGCGGCCCCGCGCAGCCGCTTCCGGTCGGCCGCCCCGACGGGGACCCCGGGCGTCGCCGGACGCAGCACGAACAGCACGCCGAACCGCTCCGGCCCGGCGACCACCGGCTCGTACAGGGAGGCGAAGGGGAACGGCAGCCCCGCCATCAACTGCGGGAAGCGCCGCATGGCCGTCTCCACGTCCGGCAGCAGCACCGACTGCCCCGTGCGGTACGCCTCGCCCGCCGGGTAGGGGCGGTTCACGTGCAGCCGCCACCACGGCCGGAACAGCGCCGCCGGAAGCCCGGCCAGCACCGCGATCAGCAGCCGCCCCTCGCTGCGCGAACGCAGGTACACCCCGCCCGCGTACCCGCCGACGGCCTCCACGACCTCTGCCGTGGCACGTACCAGGATCTCGGCCGTGGCACCGGGGACAGGACCGCCGCTGTCCGGTCTCGCCGTCACACAGTCAGCATGCGCTCTCCGCGGCAGCCGCTGCATCCCGGGGCCGGACGGTCCGTCCCGCCCCGACGGGCAGTCCCGGCGGACCCCGTACGCCGTACGCGCTGACCCGAACGCCTCCCTCGTCCGGGGGACGCTCCGGCGCACCGCCTGCCCGCGCTCGCGCCCCGGGGCACCATACGCAGGCGTCCCATCCCGCAGGCGTCCCACCCCGCCCCGGAAGGCAGAGCATGCGCTTTCAGTACGACAGCATCGGCGAGCGCGTCATGGAGTCGAAGACCACCGCGGCCTTCTCGGCCGCCGACACCCACACCCTGCTCGGGGCGCTCGACGCGCTCGGCGGTGTGAAAGGACTCGACACCCTCGACCTGGGCTGCGGGGAGGGCCACCACACCCGGCTGCTGGCCCGGGGCGGAGCCCGCCGGGCCGTCGGTGTGGACAGCTCCCCGGAGATGATCCGCCTGGCTCGCGCCGAAACCCGGGCCGGAGACTGCGACACGGCCCCCATCGAGTACCTCGTCGCCGACGCCGCCGCACTGCCGCAGCTGGGCCCCTTCGACCTGGCCACCGCCGTCTACCTGTTCAACCACGCGCCCGACCGGACCGCACTGCACGCCATGTTCCGCCGGATCCGCGCCAACCTGCGCGACGGCGGCCGCCTGCTGGCCATCGTGCCCAACGCCGGCGCCTACCCGGGCGTGGACTGGTCGCCGTACGGGCTGCGCATCGTCGACCGGGTCCCGGACGGGGACGCACCGCTGCTCAAGGCACAGTTGCTGGCCGAGCCCTCCGTGGACTTCGAGTTCCGCGAATGGGCGCACGCCGACTTCGCCGAAGCCGCAGTGGAGGCCGGCTTCACCACCGTCGGCTGGCAGCCCAGCCGCACCCCGCCGGCCGACGCGACGCGCGACGAGGCGTACTGGACCGCGTACCGCGCCTGGCCCGTCAGCTCCCTGATGACCTGCACCGCCTGATGACGTGCACCGCCGGACCCCTCGTGACGGTGGCCCTCACCGGTCGGCGGCGGTCCTGATCAGCTCGACGATCCGCTTCCGGGCCGCCCGCCCCTCCGGCACCGGCAGCAGCGGATACGCGTGCGGCAACCCCGCCTCCTCGTGGAACTCCACCTCCACCCCGTCCGCGCGAGCCCGGCGCAGCAGCTCCCTGCTGTCCGTGGTCAGCACGTCCCGGGTACCGGTGAACACCGTCAGCGGCGCAAGCCCCGCGAACGAGCCGTGCAGGGGGCTCACCCGCGGATCGTCGGCGGCCAGCGTCCCCGCGTACAGCCGTCCCGCTTCCCGCAGCCCGGGCCGGGCCAGCACCGGGTCGGCCGCCTCGATGGCCGCCTGGTCCGGAT
This sequence comes from Streptomyces sp. NPDC044571, assembly GCF_040647115.1. Lineage (NCBI taxonomy): Bacteria > Bacillati > Actinomycetota > Actinomycetes > Kitasatosporales > Streptomycetaceae > Streptomyces > Streptomyces sp. NPDC044571. Next base: position 4,342 of record NZ_JBEZBN010000007.1, on the reverse strand, counting down.
GGCTCATGCTCACATCCAGCCAAGGGGAGATCAGCACGATCCGGGACGGCTGCACCCCGCTGCGGTCGCGCAGCCGCTGCGCGGCGGCCAACGCCAGCCCGGCACCCGCGGAGTCCCCCACGAGCACCGTGCCGCCGTCCCCGTCGCGCCCGCTCTCGATCAGCCCGCTGAGCAGATCGGCCGCCACCGGGACCGTACGGTCCGCCGTACCGCGGGGCGCCAGGATGTACGCCGGGACGACCACCCGGGCCTGCGCCTGCACGACCAGCATCCGGATCATGGACCAGTGCAGCCGGACCAGCTCGTTGACGTACCCGCCACCGTGTACGAACAGCACCTGGGCCGCCGGTTCGGCCCCGCGCGGCGAGGCGTCGTACACCGGCCAGGCCCCGACGAACGTCCGGGAGACCTCCGCCACCCGCCCCAGCGAGCGCGGCGGCAGATGGGACGCGGGTCGGCGCGCCGACGCCGCCACCCGGGAGCGCACCGCCTCCGCACTCGCGAACCGTCTTCGCCGTCCCGCCGCGATCAGCGCGACCGACAGCGCCCTGCTGCGCAGACTCGGCACGCCCCCCACCTCCCCATTTCCCGCCCCGGCTGTTGAGCCGGGGCCCTCACGAGGAGGAGCATAGGCGTGAAGCTGGGCTGTCGACCCGCTTAAGAAATCCTCGATGGACTGATCACCAAGATGCTCGGCAGATTGGTGCCTGTCGTCACGCCGCACCAGCACCCACGGTCGCGGCGCCCCCTGCACATGCCTGGAGCCACCCCATGAAGGCACTCGTCAAGCACAAAGCCGAACCCGGGCTGTGGCTCATGGACGTCCCGGAGCCCGAGTACGGCCCCGGCGACGTGCTCATCAAGGTGCTGCGCACCGGGATCTGCGGCACCGACCTGCACATCCGCTCCTGGGACGGCTGGGCGCAGGGCGCCGTCAAGACCCCGCTCGTGCTCGGCCACGAGTTCGTCGGCGAGGTCGCCGCGCTCGGCGCCGACGTCCGCGACATCGAGATCGGCGCGCTCGTCAGCGGCGAGGGCCACCTGGTGTGCGGCAAGTGCCGCAACTGCCTGGCCGGCCGCCGCCACCTGTGCCGCAGCACGGTCGGCCTCGGGGTCGGTCGCGACGGCGCGTTCGCCGAGTACGTCGTCCTGCCTGCGCAGAACGTCTGGGTGCACCGCACCGCCGTCGACCTCGACGTGGCCGCGATCTTCGACCCCTTCGGCAACGCGGTGCACACGGCGCTGTCGTTCCCGCTGGTCGGCGAGGACGTGCTGATCACCGGTGCCGGCCCGATCGGCATCATGGCGGCGGCCGTGGCCCGGCACGCCGGCGCCCGCAACGTCGTCATCACCGACGTCAGCCCCGAGCGGCTGGAGATCGCCCGCAAGGCGGGCGCCACGCTCGCGGTCAACGTCGCCGAATCCTCCATCGCCGCCGCGCAGGCACAGCTGGGCCTGCGCGAGGGCTTCGACATCGGCCTGGAGATGTCGGGCCGCGCCGAGGCCATGCGCGACATGATCGACAACATGACGCACGGCGGCCGGATCGCCATGCTGGGCCTGCCCTCGCAGGAGTTCCCGGTGGACTGGGCCAAGGTCGTCACCTCGATGATCACGATCAAGGGCATCTACGGCCGCGAGATGTTCGAGACCTGGTACGCGATGACGGTGCTGCTGGAGGGCGGACTCGACCTCAGCCCGGTCATCACCGGCCGCTACTCGCACCGCGACTTCGAAGCCGCCTTCGACGAGGCCGCGAAGGCCCGTAGCGGCAAGATCATCCTGGACTGGACGGCGTAGCCGCCCCCTCCCACCGCAAGACCACCTCCCTCCGGCCGGGCCCCGCCCACCCTCCCCCCTCCGCGGGGCCCGGCCCCCCTCCCTCCGCCGCACCGGCCGCACGGCCGCCCCCGGCCGCACCAGGAGAAAGCGAGCACCGCACCATGTTCGAGACCGTCCGCGAGGACCTCCGCGCCACCCTCGACGAGATCCGCGCCGCGGGCTTGCACAAGCCCGAACGCGTCATCGGCACCCCGCAGAGCGCAGCCGTCGCCGTGACCGCGGGCGGCGCCCCCGGTGAGGTCCTCAACTTCTGCGCCAACAACTACCTCGGACTGGCCGACCACCCCGAGGTCGTCGCGGCCGCCAAGGACGCCCTGGACCGCTGGGGCTACGGAATGGCCTCCGTCCGCTTCATCTGCGGCACGCAGGAGGTGCACAAGGAACTCGAAGCCCGGCTGTCCTCGTTCCTCGGCCAGGAGGACACGATCCTCTACTCCTCCTGCTTCGACGCCAACGGCGGCGTGTTCGAGACCCTCCTCGGAGCCGAGGACGCCGTCATCTCCGACGCCCTCAACCACGCCTCCATCATCGACGGCATCCGCCTGTCGAAGGCCCGCCGCTACCGCTACGCCAACCGCGACATGGCCGACTTGGAGCAGCAGCTCAAGGAGGCCACCGGAGCCGGCGCCCGCCGCAAGCTCATCGTCACCGACGGCGTCTTCTCCATGGACGGCTACATCGCCCCGCTGCCCGAGATCTGCGACCTGGCCGAGCGCTACGACGCCATGGTCATGGTCGACGACTCCCACGCCGTCGGCTTCGTCGGCCCCGGCGGCCGCGGCACCCCCGAACTGCACGGGGTCATGGACCGCATCGACATCATCACCGGCACCCTCGGCAAGGCCCTCGGCGGCGCCTCCGGCGGCTATGTCGCCGCGCGCACCGAAATCGTCGAGCTGCTGCGCCAGCGCTCGCGCCCGTACCTCTTCTCCAACTCCCTCGCCCCGGTCATCGCGGCCGCCTCGCTCAAGGTCCTCGACCTGCTGGAGTCGGCCGGTGACCTGCGCGAGCAGCTCGCCGCCAACACCTCGCTCTTCCGCACCAAGATGACCGAGGCGGGCTTCGAGATCCTGCCCGGCGACCACGCGATCGCCCCGGTGATGATCGGCGACGCCGCCGAGGCCGCCAGGATGGCGGAGCTGCTGCTGGAGCGCGGCGTGTACGTGATCGGCTTCTCGTACCCGGTGGTGCCCATGGGCGCCGCGCGCATCCGCGTCCAGCTCTCCGCCGCCCACTCCACGGCGGACGTCGAGCGCGCGGTGGCGGCCTTCATCGACGCCCGCGCGGCGCTCCGCTCCACCGCGGGCTGAGACAATGGCGGGGTGATCGACCCCCGCCGGCTGCGCATCCTGCGGGCCGTGGCGGACCACCGTACGGTGACCGCCGCGGCCGCAGCCCTGTACCTGACCCCCTCCGCCGTATCCCAGCAGCTCGCGGCGCTGGAACAGGAGACCGGGCACGCCCTGCTGACCCGCAGCGGCAGGGGCGTACGGCTCACCGCGGCCGGCGAGATCCTCCTCGGCCACGCCCACGAGGTCCTGGCCCAGCTGGAGCGCGCCGAGGCGGAACTCGCGGCGTACGCGGGAGGCTCGGCGGGCGAGGTCACGGTGGCCGCCTTCGCGACCGGCATCGCGGAGGTCCTGGCTCCCGCGATCGCCCGCCTCTCCCTGGAGAGCCCGGGCATCCGGCTGCGGGTGCGGGACGCGGAGGGCGACCAGAGCCTGCCGCTGCTGCTCGACGGCGAAGCCGACCTCGCGCTGGCGGTGGAGTACCGCGGCGCCCCGGGCGCGGCCGACGGCCGCCTGTCGATCCTGCCGCTGTACGCGGAGCCCTTCGACGCGGTGCTGCCCTCGGGACACCCGCTCGCGGACCTCCCCGAGGTCGCGCTGGCGGACTTCTCCGCCTCGGACTGGGTGGGGCAGTACCCCGGGAACCCGTGCCATGACGTGACGATGCTGGCCTGCGAACTGGCCGGCTTCCAGCCCCGCCTCGTGCACTCGTCCGACGACTTCCGCGCGGTGACGGCACTGGTGGGCGCGGGGGCGGGGGTGGCCCTGGTGCCGCGCTCGGCCCTGCGGGGCATGGACCTCAAGGAGGTCCAGGTCCGCCCGGTCACGGGAGCGCCGGCAACCCGCCGCGTCTTCGCCGCAACCCGCCGCGGCGCGGAGTCCCACCCCCTGATCGCCCCGGTCCTGAAGGCCCTGACCCAGGAGGCAGAGCGGCTACCGCCGCATTGAGGGGGCTGGGGTGGGTGGGTGGGTGGCGGGATCAGCGCATGCGGGGGCGGTAGGCGGGGTGGGGGCTTCGGGGGGCCGGAATCCCCGCACCCGGGATCGAAGGGTGGGCCGGGGCTTCGGGGGCGGGAGCCCGCGGGCGGGAGCGAAAGGCGGGGCGGGGGCTTCGGGGGGCGGGATGCCCGCACCCGGCATCAGGGGAGGTCCGGGGGCGTCCCGTCAGTCCACTGTCCTTCCGTGTCGGTCCGGGCCGTCAAGGGCGCTCC